>CANRLJ010000044.1 GCA_947631485.1 uncultured Clostridia bacterium
TTTTTATTCAGTTTAAGAAAAGGAAGTCCTTGGGGCAGAAGCCGTTTCCAAGGGCGACAGCGGTGCAGCAGATTGTTTCTATTCAAGAGGGCGGTTTGGTGACAAGCCCGGAGAAGATAAGCCTTTCTGCAAGTTACTATATTGGAAAGGTCAGCGGAGAAAATATCTTTGGCTACAACAACGAGAAGATTGTTTTGAAAAACGAAACAATAACAAAGGCTATTGTTGAAAAAGCAAAGAAGCACAACAGATTGAACCAACTTTTTTTTGCAATTAAAAGATGAGGCAAAATTAACAAAAAATTGCAGAAAAAAATAATTTTTTTAGCATTTTTTGACATATTTTTGCTGATTTTTTGATATTTTTTATATTTTTTCAATAAAAATTTAGCAAAAAAATATTTATCACTTTTATTTTTGTGCGATTTGGTGCTTTTCGATTATATAATTTATAAATTATTATTTTTTGTTTTTTGCGGATTTTATTTGTATTTTTGCTGCCCTTTGTAGTATCATAATGTCAAGAGGGAAAATATGGTCAGAGTTATTCCAAGAAAAACCAAAGTCAGAGCAGAGTTTGTCAGGGGCGTCACAGGTCTTGACATCATTTTGGGCTTGATTTTTGCCGCCATTGCAATCTTGCTGTTTCTGGCAAATTTTGAATTACATATTTGGATTGGCATTGCTTGGTGCATCATCGCAGTTTCAATGTTCTTAAAACTTGCCGATGACGTGAGGTTTTACAACACGCTGATTTTTTTGCTTAAATATTCTGTCCAAAAGAAAAAGTTCACCAACGCTGATGGCGACAAAGAGAAATCCACCATTGGCGAGATGATTGCCTATGAAGGCATATATCAAGACAGATTCATAAACTTTGGCATCTACTACGCCATGGTCATTGAGATTCAACCAATGTTTTTCACACTGCTGACTGAATATTATCAAGACAACGTCATTGAAAGTTTTGCAAATGCTCTAAGGCGTTTGAGCATGGATCAATCGTGTTCCATCATCAAAATTTCAAAACCAATGATTTTGGACAAATACATACACAACGAAAATGCAAAATATGATGTGCTTTATGACATGCAGTATGACGGGCAAATCACCCAAACCGAAATTGATGCGCGAGCACCAATCTTTGAGGAGAGGGTTTCGCTGTATGAGTTCATGAACCGCCAATCAAAGGTCTTTAAAGACCACTTTTATGTTGTTGTTTATGACAAAGACATGGAAATTTTGGAAAACACCATCCAAGGTATGATTTCTGCAATGGCGGCTTCCTTAAACCCAATCAATGCAAGCGTGCTTACAGGAAATGACCTGGTTGTCTTTTTGAAAGCCACACTTGGAAAGGACTTTGACGAAAGAGACCTTGACATTTTGCCAATAACCGAACATATGAATTGGGCAATGCCAAAGAAAATAAGATTTAACATAGGTCGTTTCTTTGTGGATGGCTCTTGCTATCGTTGTTTCAACATTGTTGACTATCCTTTGCAGGTTGGAAATGCTTGGGGTGCACAGTTCTTCCTTTTGGACAGAACAAGAGTGCATGTTAAATTCAGCCCAATTCCAAAACTCGAATCAGAAAGACAAATTGATAAGGCCATCATGGAGATGGAGTCAAAACTCAGCAAGGCAGGAAGAAGTTCGGCACAGATTGAACTGCAAACCCATGTTGACACATTGCGAGAATTGTTGGCAAACTTGAAAAACAACAACCAACAACTTTACAATGTGAACACATACATTGTTGCTGAGGATGCCACAAAGAAGGATGTGCGTGCCATGCTTAAACAACAGGGCTTCAAATACAGCGAACTGTTTTCAAGACAGATTGACGGTTTTATTTCTTCAAACCTTTCAAAAAGAGACAGCGTAAAGACAGGCTTAAGAGGAATTCCAACCTCCACTTTGGCGGCAGTGTTCCCATTTATTTCAAACTCTTTGCAAGACCCAAACGGCGTTTATATCGGCGACAACGAATATCCTGTGTTTGTCGATTTCTTCAAGCGTGACCGTGAAAGAGTAAACTCCAACATGATGGTCATCGGAAAATCCGGCTCAGGAAAGAGTTATGCCACAAAGACACTGCTTACAAACTTTGCCGCAGACAACTGCAAAATCTTTATTCTTGACCCAGAAAACGAATATCAAGACCTTACCCACAACCTGGGTGGAAAGTTTATTGATGTCGGCTCATCAACTCACGGAATAATCAATCCATTTCACGTCATTTCTTCTCTTGAAGCATCTGAGGATGAAGAAGAGGATGAGGAGGAAGAATATGACGACCTTGGAAGAGTGATTGAGAAAAAGCCAAAGGTCGAGGTGGCTGACGACAGTTTCTCTCAGCACTTGCAGTTTTTGGAGCAATTTTTCAGAGTCATCTTGGAAGGCATCAATGCGGATGCATTTGAGGTTTTAAACTCGCTCATCATTGATATGTATAAAAAGCACAATATCGACTACCGCACAAAACTTGCAAAACTCAAACCAGAGGATTATCCAACATTTGACGACCTCTACAACTTGATTTTGGACAGAATTAAGACTGCAAAAGATGACTTTACTTTGAGAAACCTTATGACAGTTGAAACATACATCAAAAAGTTTGCAACGGGCGGGCGTAACAGTGCTCTTTGGAACGGCCCAACATCCATTGAAACAAACGAAAATTTTGTCACCTTCAACTTCCAATCTTTGGTTGCAGGAAACAACGCACAAGTCACAAACGCACAGATGCTTTTGGTGTTTAGATATTTGAACAACGAAATCATAAACAACAAGGATTTCAACAAGAAATATCGTAAAAACAGAAAAATTATCATTGCCGTTGATGAAGCGCACATCTTTATCAATCCTAAATACCCAATCGCTTTGGACTTTATGGCTCAAATGGCAAAGCGTATCAGAAAGTATGGCGGTATGCAAATTGTCATCACGCAGAACATCTCCGACTTTGTTGGCTCGGAAGAAATCAGAAGACAGTCCACCGCCGTCATCAATGCTTGTCAATATTCACTTATTTTCTCACTTTCTCCAAGCGATATCAACGACCTTGTTCAACTTTATGAAAAGTCCGGAGGAATAAACGAGGAAGAACAAAACTCCATCGTCACTGCTGGTGTTGGTCAAGCCTTCTTAATCACCAGTCCAACGGCGAGAACAACAGTTCAGATTGTTGCCCAAGATTACGTGAAACAGTTGTTTAACTGATTTTGAGGAAAGGAAACTTATGACAAAAGTAGCAAGAAACATCTTAATAGCACTTTTTGGCGTATTTGCATTTTTGTTTGCAGGTTTCTTTCTTGTTGGCTGTGGTGTGGATTACAGCAAAATTTCAATCACAAACGACTGCCCAGAGGGCGTAAACCTGATTGTTGGTGACGCAAACTATGGCTCTGCGACAGTCATATTTAATATCAATGGCTATCAAAGCGGATTCAGCAACAAAGTTCAAATTGAAGAGCGTGGCGAGGGAAATGTCTTTGATGCTTCAATGACATATCTTTCAAACACAAGAATAAGGGTGACAGTGACCGCTGTCAGCGGCGGCTCTTCCCAACTTGTTTTGCGCACGCTTGAAGGGGCAAAGGAAAGCATTGTGGATGTTGATGTCAGACAGTATTCAACAACAATGAGTTATGGTGGAGATGTGCTGTATGTTTCCGGCGGAGAGGAAGACTCTGGCGGAGTTGCTTTTGTGCCAAGTTCAAACATGTTCAACTTTGACAGCAACACCACAGAGAAAGAAAATTTGTATTATCTTATAAAGAAAGATGTTGCCTCTTCAAATATAAACGACCTCAACTACATAAAAGACGGCTCTTTGAATTTGGAGGAAAACACTGCCACTCTGACCGACAATGTGAACGTCAGAAATGATGTTAATGTCGAACTTACCCAGTTTGACAGAGTGGAGTTGCAAAATGACGAAACACTTGTTTACACCTTGAAGGGTGAGGAGGTTGCAAGCATTGCAGTAAATGACGCACTTTACATCCAGCAAAGTCGCTTCAAAATGCTGGCAATTTATGAGCACTCGCTGCTTGACGGAGAAACTTTGGTCAGTGCAGTTGTGCCTGTCAATGTTTTGCCAAGCCTGAAAGTCAAGTTTTTTGGCGCATATTTCGACATGAACAGCCTTCAAACGCTCGACGAAACTCAATTTGAAGAAATTGATGGCACCAAACCAATCTTGATTGTTCCAAACAACCCTAAGATGATAAATTATGTAATCAAAGTTCAAATGTCGGGTGTCAATGTTGACACACCGGTCAGCATCGAGAAAATCAGTTCCACATCACTTGTGGACTTTGACAGATTTTATGAAAATCCGCTGGACACATCCGACAAGATGGATGAAGACGGAAATATATTGTATTATTGGAAAATTTCACAAAGTTCTCAACGTCAAAACCAAGCAAAAGTTGGGCTTAACATCTTTTATGACATTGCAAAAGAGGTGTTTGGCGACGAGAGTGTGAATTATAGAGAGCAGTTTGACATAAGTATTCAAATTGCACCAGATGAAATCCGTGTAAATGGCTTGGATGAGGCAAGACTTGAAGTTTACAACATCTATGACGATGCAATATATCCAAACGGCTATGTAAACTTTTCGGTTGACATATTGTCAAACTATGGGACAAATCCAAACTTTGACGGCATTTGGTTTGAATATGACCCAAGTTTGGAATTGGTGTATGGCGGAACAAGTTTGGCAAGATACAACAGCCCAGACAGCCTTTTGACATCTTGGAACGGAGAGTTTAGGGTCAGAACAACAAACCCTTCCGCAAGAGGGCCTTTGTATATCACAATCCATGCAGTTTCAAAAGACAGCATAATTTATGACGAAGAAGTTGAACGAAAAAATGAGATTGTTGAAGAGGTTGAAGTTGATATTGTAACTGGTGCCAGCGAAATCGTCATGGAAGAGGACTATCGAAATGACGATTTGTGGGTGGATTATGGTGCAGGCGGAGAAGTTGATTTTTCTCACGTACTGTATGCCAACGCAAACTTCAAGTCAATAAGAGTTGAGTATGTCAGCGGCATCAACTGCCTCAGTTTTGTGACAAAAGGCTCGGCATCAATAATTGACGGCGAAAGGTTTTATTTGAATTTGGGCATAACTCCAATGCGAATTGGCAGGGGCATGTACAACTTCTATATCGACAACGGAACAGCTTACACGGGTGTTGTGTTTGATTGCAGAAATCTTTTGAAGGAAGAGACTACATCCTTCCAATTCACAAATGACGGAAACGGAGCTGTTACAAACGCAACATACGCGTACAGCAACCCAGAACTGCCTATTCAGGACCTGATTGGCATTGAGATTTTAAACCCTTCCACAAAGGACGGAATCACTTTTGGAAGCACGGCTTCATTCACATTTACGGGCTATTACGACACCATCACAGCACCATCTGCAAATGATGTGCTAAACGTCAGGTCAAACACCTCAACTCGCACATTTGTCGTTGAAACCAAAACAAACGGAAATGCCACACTGCAGTTTGAACTTAGAGGAAACACCATTATAAACGGCTTTAAGGTTTCGCCAAAAATAATCACCTTCACTGTTGAGATAAGTTCTTATTCTCTTGTTTCCGAGTTCTATTTGAAAAATGGCGACGACTATGCTTTGTCAAACACCGTCTATTATGGCACGGAGGAAATAAGCGAAGAAAATTCGTCTGTCAGATTGACGCCATATGTCTATAACAGCGGCTCTTCAAACTTTTATAGATATTATTTTGACGCAGAGTCAATTTCCACAATTTTCAATAATTGCTCAAATGAACAGTTGGGCATAAGATATTTCACTGACACCAGCGTGATTAAATTGCAGTATGTGAAAAAACCTTACAATCAGCAATACATATATTTCAATCTTACCAGCACAAATGGCTCACCTTTGGAAGTTAGACTTCAAATGTATATTTCAAAGCAGAGTTCGAGCGGCTATGAAAACAAAAACATAATTTTCAGCATCTCTTCTGGACTTATGTTTTATGTTCCTGACACCGACCAATTCACTTTGGAGGAAAACGGCGAAATCGTCACATACACAGTTCAATTTTCAAGAAGAAACATGTTTGAAAAGCAGTTTTTGACCTCTTTTGGAACTTTCAACTTTGAAAACTTTGAATTTAATTATGACCCAAACTTCTCTGAGGGTGAAGAGTTCACTCCAAGTCAGTTTGTTTTGAGTGCCTACACTCGTCAACCAAACTCCACAAAGAGATATGACGCAATAATTGTGCCTCAAGAATACATCAATGTCAGAAACATCTCGCTGGCATCTGGAAACACAAATATCGACTTTTCAAATGAGATGCTTTCCACAACAGTCGGAGTTTTGACAACACCTGTCTATGCCACAAACAATTCTGTCAGAGTGGAGTTTGTTCCAACAGTAAACAACAGATACAGCGGCTCTATGCTCAGTTGGCAACTTGATGAATCGCAAAAGGAAAACGGCGTCATCACAATCCGACTTTCTGTTGAGGAGTTTTATAGGACGCATCCAAACATAACCTCCATCAATGAGGATTTGAGCGGGAAATTGTATATATATCCATCTGAGTGGGCGAACTCATACACCGCTTTGTCGGCAGACGAAAAGCCCGTTTGTTTGAATATTCAATACAGAAATGGGTCGAGACTGAACCCATATGTATTGCAGTCTCCAGAGGATGTTTTGGGAATAAACACAAACAGAATCACGCTTTCAAGCCACTACGAACTCAGAGACACCATCAGCATGGGGGCAATAAATGGTGCACTTCCAATCGGAATATTGTATGAAAATGGCGAATATGTGCTTGTTGGCTTCAGCGGAAGCATAATCGGAGTCACCTCGCAGGCAGCAATCACAGACATTGTTGTCTCAAATCTGAATTTCAGCCAAGTTGTTGACGGGAAACTGTATTCGGGCTTGTTTGCAAAGATAAACAGCAGCACAACAGAAACGGCAAATGTCGGAGAGGTTGTTGTTTCATACACAATTCCATCCATAGAAAATGTCACTTTTGCTGGCAGTTTCTTCAATTTGTCCGCTTCAGGAACAGCTGAAAACCCTG
>CANRLJ010000045.1 GCA_947631485.1 uncultured Clostridia bacterium
CTTGACGCATTTAGAAAGACAAATGTTGTGCTTGGAGAGGCAGGTGGAATAACCCAAAAGATTGGTGCTTATCAAATAAGTTTCAATGGAGAAAAAATCACATTTATCGACACTCCTGGCCACGCAGCCTTCACTTCAATGCGTGCGCGTGGCGCGGAAGTGACAGATATTGCAATTTTGGTCGTTGCGGCTGATGACGGAATTATGCCACAAACAGTTGAGGCAATAAACCATATTAAGGCTGCAAAAGTGCCAATGATTGTTGCAATAAACAAGATGGACAAGCCAGAGGCAAACCCAGACAGAGTTAAACAACAACTTGCAGAAAACGATGTTTTGCCAGAGGAGTGGGGCGGCGACGCAATTTGCGTGCCAATTTCCGCAAAGACAGGCATGGGGCTTGACGAACTTAAGAAGATGATTTTGCTTGTTGCTGAAATGCAAGACCTTAAGGCAAATCCAAACGCAATGGCAAGAGGCACAATCATTGAGGCAGAACTTGACAAGGCACGCGGTGCTGTGGCAACAGTGCTTGTTCAAAACGGAACGCTGAAAATCGGCGACAACATCATGGCAGGAATAACTTTCGGAAAGGTTAAGGCCATGTTTGACGAAAATGGAAACAAGTTGAAGAAGGCTGGGCCATCAACACCTGTTGAGGTTATGGGCTTTAATGATGTTCCAAACTCTGGAGATGCTGTTTATGCAGTGGAAGAAACCTTGTCAAAACAAGTCATCAATGAAAGAATAAACAAGATTAAACAAGAGCGTGCAAAACACACATCCGGCGTGAGTGCAGACGATTTCATGAACAGAATCCATGAAGGAAATCTGAAAAACTTGAACATCATAATAAAGGCAGACACTCAGGGCTCTGTTGAGGCTTTGAGGGCTTCTTTGGAAGCAATAAGAAACGACGAAGTTAAGGTCGTTTGCTTGCATAGTGGTGCTGGTGCAATTACAGAAAGTGACATCATCCTTGCTCAAACAACAGGAGCATCCATTGTGGCATTTAACATAAAGACGCCAACAAAGACAATGCAGATGATTGACAGCATGAAAGTGAACATAATTGAAAGCAAAATCATCTATGAAGTTGTTGACGAAGTCACAAATCTGTCAAAGGGCCTGATGTCCAAGAAATACGAAGAAAAATACATCGGCAGTGCAGAAATCAGAGTGCTGTTTAAGTTGTCTTCCGCAGGAAAGGTTGCAGGAAGTTATGTCCTTGACGGCAAGATTGTCCGAAATGGAATTGCAAAAATTAAACGCAAAAATGAAATCATTGGCGAAAGCGTCATTGAAAGCGTTAAGATTGTGAAAGATGAAAAGGCAGAAGTTGCAAAGGGCTTTGAGTGCGGAATAAAACTTAGAGACAACATCGACTATGTCGAAGGCGATATCTTGGAGTGCTATATAAAAGAGGAGGTTAAAAGAGCGTAAAAACTCTTTTAATTTCATTAAGGAGGGTTTATGTCAAACAGAATTGACAGAGCAAACAGTGAAATATTGAAGGTCTTAAATGAAATTGTGAGAACAAAAATGAACGACCCTCGTCTTGACAAAATTGTAAGCATAACTGACGTCAGTGTGACGCCAGATTTCAAATATTGCAAAGCAAAGGTTAGTGTGCTGGATGTTGCTGACATAGCAAAGGTCACACAAGTTTTGCAGAAGAGTGAGGGCTTTATTAAACGCGAACTTGCAAAGATGATTGACATGCCACAAGTGCCAAAAATCAACTTTGTTGTTGATAAAAGCACAGAAAGTGCAATACGAGTTGAGGAAATTTTAAGGTCTTTAAACATACCAAAGGAGGATTGAAATGACAAGTGCACAACTTTTTGAAAGCATAAAAAGGGCCAAACAAGTTGCTTTGTTTTGCCATGCAAACCCAGATCCTGATGCTTATGGCTCTGTTTTTGCGTTGAAGGAAATTTGCAACAAACTTGGAACGGACGCAAAGGTTTTTGCATTTAAAAATCCAAAAGGCTATCTTGATGACATCTTTCCTTTGGAAGAACTTCAAACAGATTTTGATTACACAAAGTTTGATTTGGTGATTGTCTGTGACTTTCACATCCTTTCAAGGACTGACAAGCCTTTTATTGAAGGAATTGAAAAATCCAAAAATGTCGTTGTGATTGACCACCATCAAATTTTGCCAAACGAGGTTGTTGTTTCTGGAAAAAAAATTATAAAAGCAGATAAAGCGGCAAATTGCCAACTTGTCTGTGATTTGTTGCAAACAGCCAAGATTAAGCCTTCCGCACAGTGTGCAACATATCTTTGGGCAGGTCTTATCGGTGATACAGGCAGATTTCTTCACTCAAATTTGTCAGAGGATGTGCTTAAAACAGCGATATTTTTGATGAAATCCGGCGCAGAGGTTCAAAAAGTGTATGACGCCATGTATAGAAAAACCACAAGAAAACAACTGAGGCTTCGAAAAGATTACATCGACAAGATGACTTTCTTGGAAAACGACCAAATTGCCTATGTCATATACACTTTGAAGGACCTGAAAAGGCTTGGCATCGACAAAGAAGACGTCAAGAAATATGTCGGCGACATGATTGCCGTTGAGGGAGTTGTTGGGTCTTTTCTGGCAATAGAATACTCTAAAAATCACTACAAACTCAGCATGCGAACATCTGGTCTTAATGCCTTTTCTGTGGCTGAAAAGATGGGTGGCGGTGGACACATCTGTGCCGCAGGATTTGAAATTGATTGCACTGAAAAACAGTTGAAAAAGCATATGCGAACATGGGCAAAGGAATTGTTGGATGCAAAATAACGGAATTGTTCTTGTCAATAAAAAGGCGGGCATGTCATCAAACACCGCTGTGAACATCGTCAAACGAGTTTTGGGGGCAAAGAAGTGCGGGCATCTTGGCACTCTTGACCTTGAGGGTGAAGGGCTTTTGCCGGTGACTGTTGGAAGTGCAACAAAACTCTTTGATTATTTTTTGCAGAAAGACAAGACCTATCAAACAACTTTTGTGTTTGGAATTGAAACAGACACGCTTGATGCCTCAGGAAAAGTGTTAAACATGCAAGATTGTGACATTTCTGAGAAGGATGTCTTAAGGGTCTGCAAAGAGATGACCGGAAAAATGAAACAAATGCCTCCGCAGTATTCCGCCAAGAAAATAAACGGCAAGGTGGCATACAAAGAAGCCAGGCAGGGCAAGGCTGTTGAACTTTTGCCAAAGGAAATTGAAATCTATGAAATCAAACTTTTAAGAAAGGAGTGCAAAAACACTTACACCTTTGAAATCTCTTGTTCAAGTGGCACATACATAAGGTCTATTGCAAGAGATATGGCAGAAAAACTTTCAACATATGGTATTATGCATTGCATACTACGCACAAGATGTGGAGACTTTAATCTAAAAGACGCCTATACGATTGATGAGATTAAGAACAACAAATTTAAGATTATTCCATGTGAAAGTCTGTTCGATTTTAAGAGCATTATGTTGGACAAACTGCAAACAGAAAGGATTTTAAATGGGCAAACACTTCTTGTGGATGCCAAAAATGGAACTTTCAAAGTGTTTGGTGGAGAGTTGTTTTTGGGGCTGGGTGAAGTTGAGGAAAACAAGTTGAAACTGAAACTAAGGCTTATTTAGGAGGTTTGTATGACACTTTTTGGGCCGTCTGGAAACAGTGAACAATTTTTTGAAGAGGGGCACAAGGCAACACTTGAAACCCCTGCTTGGCTTAAAGAGCAAGGCAAGGGCTTGTTTGATGGTGGGCTTGACCTTTTTGAATACAGTTTCGGACAAGGTTATCGCATGAAGACAGAGCTTGCCGAGGAGATTGGAAAACTCTTCAAAGAAAAGGGCATTGAGATGTCTGTTCATGCGCCATATTTCATCAACTTTGCAAATCCCGACCCTGTGATGTTTGAAAAATCGGTGGGATACATAAGGACAGGAATCAAGTTTCTCAAAAATTTTGGTGCAAACAGACTTGTGTTTCACTCTGGCTCTTGCGGAAAAGAAACGCGAGAAAATGCCGTTGCACTTATCAGGCAAAGGTTTGAGGAGTGCATGCCAGAATTTGAAAAAGAAATGCCAGATGGTGCTTATCTTTGCCCAGAGACCATGGGCAAACAGATGCAAATTGGCACATATAAAGAGGTGATTGACTTTTGCACCATTTCAAAAATCCTTATGCCAACATTTGATTTTGGGCACATAAATGCCTTGACGCAGGGGTCTTTGAGAACTGAGGATGACTATAACAGAATCTTTGATTATTGCGAAGAAAAATTGGGTCACCAGCGAACAAACATCGCCCACATACACTTTTCCAAAATTGAATATGGTGCAAAGGGTGAAATCAGGCACTTGACATTTGATGACCACACCTATGGGCCAGAATTTGAGCCTCTTTGCAATGTGCTGATTAAAAGAAACTTGTCATGCCATGTCATTTGTGAAAGTGCTGGCACGCAGGCAAAGGACAGTGTGATTATGAAGGCAGAATATCTTTCAAAATTGAAGCATTGAGCCTTGATTTGAAGCTTTGTTTGCCATACAGTATTGTTTGTCGGCAAATTTATGGCAAAATAAGCAAAATTTTACTTGCAAGAGCAATTTATTTGTGTTATACTTAGATAGATTTTAGAAATTTAGGAGATTTTTATGGTTACAGCAGGAGATTTTAGAAAAGGCACAACTTTTGAAATGGACGGAAATGTGTATAATGTCATTGAGTTTATGCATGTTAAACCGGGCAAGGGCTCACCATTTGTTCGTGCAAAGATAAAAAATGTTATGACAGGGCAAGTGAGAGAAGACACCTTCAACCCATCAGACAAATTTCAGGATGCAGTCATCGAAAAGAAGGAAATGCTGTATCTATACAACGATGGCTCACTCTACTACTTTATGGACAATGAAACTTATGAGCAAATGCCACTAAACAAAGATGTTGTTGCTGATGCACTCAATTTCATAATTGAAAACATGCCAACAACGATGTATATGTATAAGGGCGTTCCTTTTGCGGTTTATCCTCCAACTTTTGTTGAACTTGAAGTTGTTGACACCGAACCAGGAATTCAAGGCGACACATCAAAGGCATCCAAAAAGCCTGCAAAATTGGCGACAGGCTACACAATAAATGTTCCTTTGTTTGTAAACATTGGCGACGTCATAAGAGTTGACACTCGTGACGGGTCTTATATGGAAAAAGTAAAATAAAAATGACCACAAGGTCATTTTATTTTTTTTGTTTTTTTGATGCATTATATTGTCTTTTTGATTTGATTAAGCCACTTTGTCATTATTCCGCTTTCAATGAGTGTTTTAAGCATGCCGGGCTTGTTTTTTTCCATCTTAAAGACACAGGTTATCAGCATGAGCATATATTGGCTGTCTTTGTCGCTTATCTTTATTTTTTCAAGGAATTTGACATTGTCCTCCACAATCAAAATGTCTTTTGAGTCTTTTGTTTTAAATTCGTCAAAGTCGGAGATAAATTCTTGAACATCCTTGTCATAGATGACAAATGGGCGCTCGACAACCATGCTGTCGCGTGCTGTGTCAGTTGACCAAACGCCAACAGACTTTCTGTCTTTGAAGGCATCCAAATATTTGCACACTTTGCCATACACTTGTGAGCGGAAAATTTCTTTTTTGAAACACGAATAGCACAGTCCTTTGTATAGGTTGTTTCCAAGCACAATTTCTTCGCCTTCCAACTGCATAAAGCCCTTTGTGAATCTGCCGTTTAATGTGGCAGGATTTCCGCAGGCACATTTGGATTTTAATTCTTCGACGCTGTCGGCAAGTTCCAGCAGCCTTTTGCTGCCATCAAACAACAGACTTTTGAAGTTTGTTTTAAGCCCAAAGGCATACACAGGCACGCTTTCTGCGATGTCGCGCAGGGTTTCGATTTGTTTTGGAGTTGCAAAGTGACACTCGTCCAAAATCACGGCGTCAAAAGGTTGTTTTTGTTTTCATATTCAAAAACCTCGGCAAGATTTTCATTTTTTCTGAAAACAACAACAGGCGACTTTGCTGAGTTTTTTGCACTTGTCTTTTTTTCGCCAATCTCTGGCTTTAAAAACAGCACACACTTTCCTTTTTCAAGTTCTTGCAAGCGGAAGTCATTTGCGTATTCCACTTTTGGAGTGGTCACTGTGTATGATTTATATACCAACTTTGCCATATTTTCTCCTTATTTATATATAATAGCAAATTGGATTGCAAAATACAAACTTTTTTGTTGCAAAACAAGAGGAAAATGTTGTATCATATTCAAAGAGAGGCAGCCTTGAAAGATTTATCACTTATAAGAAATTTTTGCATTATTGCACACATAGACCACGGCAAAAGCACGCTTGCTGACAGACTTATCGAAATGACAGGCACTGTTTCAAAGCGTGACATGCAAAATCAAATTTTGGACAGCATGGAACTGGAACGTGAAAAGGGAATCACCATAAAACTTGCACCAACTCGTCTTATCTATGAATTTGAGGGCAAGGAATACACGCTAAACCTGATTGACACTCCGGGGCATGTTGACTTTACCTATGAGGTTTCACGCTCACTTGCTGCCTGTGAGGGCGCACTGCTTTTGGTTGACGCAACACAAGGGGTTGAGGCTCAAACATTGTCGAATGCCTATCTTGCTTTGGACAACAATCTTGAAACAATACCGGTGATAAACAAA
>CANRLJ010000046.1 GCA_947631485.1 uncultured Clostridia bacterium
CATCACCGTTGCCTTCAATGCCAGCACAGTTATGGTCAGAGACCGTGACCGCGGCACGATTGACGACGTTTTTGCTGCACCAATTCCTCGCTGGGTGCTGTATTTGAGTTATATTCTCTCAACCTTTTTGATAACCATCACCATTGTTGGTGCCGTGCTTATTTTTGCAATGATTTATTTGGCGTGTACGGGCGGATTTTTGATGAGTTTTGTCACCTTTTTGAAGTTGTTGCTTGCCACACTGTTGTCAATTTTGTCCTCTTCATTTTTTATGGTGCTTATCATCAGTTTCATCAAAACTGAAAGTGCCCTCACTTCCTTCAACTCAGTTTTCAGCGCTCTCATCGGATTCTTGATTGGAGCATACACACCTGTTGGCATGTTGCCACAACCTGTTCAATACATCTGTTGTTTTATTCCAGGGGCATATTCCGCAGGACTCTTCCGAAAGATATTCATGGAGGGGCCAATAAATGTGTTTGGCAAGAAATTGGGCATCACTGGAGCGGAAGTAAATGGCTTTCTTTCAGACTATAAAGTTGAATTGAAATTTTTCGACTTGACAGTTTCAGAACTTGCAATGTGGCTTGTTTTGATTGGCTCAGTGGTTGTCTTTGGTGCTTTGGTGCTGATTTTGTATTCAAACAAAAAGACAAACTTCTTCAATTCGAGAAAAAGACGGGGCAAGAAAAAATTGTTCAGTTTCAGTCATGCAAAAACAAAGAAAAAGTAATCGAAAACACATCAGCTCATGATGTGTTTTTATAATTTTATGATTGACCGACAAACAGTTGATTTTTTGTGTGTGTTTTGATAAAATAAACATGCATTACGGAGGCAATAATGTTAGATAAGAAATACAACTTTGCAGAAAAAGAAAAGAAATGGCAAGACTATTGGTTTGAAAATGACATATATAAGTATGACCCAAACGCAAAATCAAAAACCTTTGCCATTGACACTCCACCACCAACAGTCAATGGGCATATTCACATGGGACACTTGTCAAGTTACACACACATCGAGACCATTGCACGACATCACAGGATGAAAGGGGAAAATGTCTATTTTCCTTTCGGATTTGACGACAATGGATTGCCTACTGAAAGATATGTAGAAAAGACAATAAAAAAACACGCAAGCGAACTTCCAAGGCAAAAGTTTGTTGAGATTTGTCTGAGCGAAACAAAAAAGTTGGAGGATGAATTTTTTGATTTATACAAATCGGCAGGTTTTTCTTGCAATTTGAAGGAGCATTATTCTTCAATTTCTCCAAACACGCAAAAAATATCGCAAAAATCCTTTTTGGAATTGTATAAAAAAGGATATATCTATCAAGACAAAGCGCCATCGCTTTGGTGCACCGAGTGTCAAACGGCATGTGCTCAAAGTGAACTTGAGGACATGGATGTTCAAAGCACATTTAACTATCTCAAATTTTTCATTTCTGGAAAGGACAAATATGTCACAGTTGCCACAACCAGACCGGAGATGTTGTGCGGCGTTGTCTGTGTGTTTATAAATCCAAACGACAAGAAAAACGCCTATCTTTTGAAGGAAAAACTTGTTGTGCCACACTTTGGCTATGAAGTGCCTGTGTATGCAGACGAACTTGTTGACCTTGAAAAAGGCTCTGGCGTGGTTATGTGCTGCACTTTTGGCGACAATGTTGACAAAGAGTGGCAAAGAAAGCATGCCCTTCCAATCAAAGAGTGCTTCACATCAAACGGAAGGATGAGCGCTTTGGCAAAGGAATTTGAGGGGCTTTCAATAATTGAGTGCAGAAAGGCTGTCATAGAAAAGTTGAGGGAAGAGCACCTTCTTATAAAACAAGAAAACATAACCCACACCGTTTCAACGCATGACCGTTGTGGAACGCCTGTTGAAATTGAGGTCAAAAAACAGTGGTTTATCGATGTTCTGTCACATAAAAAAGAACTTTATGATGCCGGCATAAAATTGAATTGGCATCCATTAAATATGCGTGCAAGATACTTAAACTGGGTGGAGAACCTCTCTTGGAACTGGTGCATCTCTCGTCAAAGATACTACGGCGTTCCATTTCCTGTTTGGTATTGTAAAAAGTGTGGAAAGGTTTGTTTGGCGGATGAAAAAGATTTGCCCGTTGACCCAATGAAAGACCAGCCAAAGCACGCTTGCCAGTGCGGATGCAACGAGTTTGTTCCTGAAACCGATGTCATGGACACTTGGGCAACTTCCAGCCTGACGCCACAAATCTCTGCGGACATGCACACACACAAGGGGCTTGATGACAGCATGCTTCCATTTGATTTAAGACCAAATGCACACGACAACATCAGAGTTTGGGACTTTTACACAATAGTCAAAAGTTTGTATCACTTCAACAAACTGCCATGGACTGACCTTATGATTTCTGGTTATGTCACAAGTCCAGACGGGAGCAAACTTGCAAAGTCAAAGGCAAACGGAGTAAGTTCGCCACAAGAGGTCATCAAAACCTACAGTGCGGATGTCACACGCTATTGGGCAAACAACTTGGCATTGGGCAAAGACACCGCTTTCAGTTTGATTGAATTTGACAACGGCAAGAAATTTGTAAACAAATTGTGGAACGCTAGCAAGTTTGTGCTCAGTTTTCTTGAGGATTACAGACCAAGAGAAGTTGAACTTGAAACGATGGACGCTTGGCTGCTTGAAAATTATAAAAATCTCTACAACAGATTTATAAAACACCTTGATGCCTATGAAATAAGCCTTGCCTTGGCAGAGGTTGAAAGATTTTTCTGGAATTTCTGCGACAACTATGTTGAACTTGTAAAGCGCAGATTATACAACCCAGACATCTTTGGACAACGCCAATGTGAAAGCGCAAAATACACCTGTTTTCATGTGCTTTTGGGCATGTTGAAAATGTTTTCACCTTTTGTTCCACACATAACTGAGGAGATATATCAAAGTTATTATGCGGGCATAGAAAACAAGGCTTCAGTGCATGTTTCCGGCTATTTGAACTTGGGTGAAAAAGTGGACAAGTCCGTTCTTGAAAAGGGCGAAGAGGTCTTGGACATTGTGTCGGCAGTTCGCCAGTTTAAGAGTGAAAACAAACTTTCGCTTAAGACCGAACTTGAGGACATCACAATCACTTCAAAAAACTGCGATTTCATAAAAAAGACTGAGGCGGATTTGAAAGGAGTTGCTGGTGCAAGAAAAATTGTTTATAAAGATGGCGACTTTAAAGTTGAGATTGGCAAAGTGATTGAGGAAGAGCAGGCATAAAGCCTGTTTTTTCATCTAAAATGCCTCAATTTTTGCTTGACAAAGAGTGTGACATATGGCATAATAAAGACTGTTGACAAGTCAACAAGAAGAGGAGAGTTATGGCTTTTTTAAAATTGGAAAATGTGACAAAAGAATACAAGACGGATGCGGGCGGATTTAAGGCACTCTCCGAGGTTTCTTTTGAACTTGAAAATGGAGAATTTGTCGTTGTTTTGGGCCCAAGTGGGGCAGGAAAGACGACGCTTTTAAACCTTTTGGGTGGCATGGACACAGCAACAAGCGGAAGAATTGAACTTGACGGAAAAGTCATCTCCGACCTGGGCAGCAAAGAATTGACATACTATCGCAGAACTGACATCGGCTTTGTCTTTCAGTTTTACAACCTTATGCCAAATCTGACGGCACTTGAAAATGTTGAACTTGCAACAGAAATCTGCAAAAATGCACTCTCGCCAGAGGAAACTTTGACATCTGTCGGACTTGCAAGCAAATTCAAAAATTTTCCTGCACAACTGTCTGGTGGCGAGCAGCAAAGGGTCAGCATTGCCAGGGCGGTTGCAAAAAATCCAAAGATTTTGTTGTGTGACGAGCCCACTGGCGCGCTTGACTATGCCACGGGCAAAAATGTGCTGAAACTTTTGTATGATGTTTCAAAACAACACAACAAGTTGGTTATTGTTGTGACGCACAATCAGGCACTTAAAAGCATGGCTGACAAGGTGCTTTACATAAAAAACGGCAAAATTGAAAAAATCGTCAAAAACAAAAAGCCAAAGTCGATTATGGAGATAGAGTGGTGAGAGGGGTGTATTTTTTATCAACTCTTCGCATGTTTAAAAAACAACTCACTCGATTTTTGACACTTGTTGCAATAATAATTGTCAGTGTTGGCTTCATGTCGGGCTTGGGCGAAGTGGAAGAGAAGATAAACAACAATTTTCATAAATATTATGTTTCGCAAAACATATCGGATTTAACCATAAAAAGTGGTGGCATTTTATCTGCGTCAAACAAACAATATCTTCTGGACACTTTTGGCGAAGAAAATGTTATGTTTGGCTTTTACAACGACTATCAAATAGATGACAGCGTGTTTAGGGTGTATATCTTAAATCTCGATGTCATGAAAGTGAACAAGTTTAAACTTGTCAGGGGCATCCTTCCAACTGTTGACCAAGAGATTTTGGTGGAAGAGGGCTCAAAAGGGATGAAGAGTTTTGATCTGAGGCAAGAGGTGGAATTGAACGACCCTCAGTTGCAGGCAATTTTGGGCGGAAACACCAAGTTTTATGTCAGTGGAATTGTCAAAAGCCCAATGTTTTTGATTAAGGACAAAGAGCCAAGCATCATAAGTGGAAAAGATGTCGATTATTGCATCTACATAAACCGAACAAACAGCCTTTTGACAACAGATGCATATATTGCACTTGAAAACAGAGATTTATTCAACTCGTTTAGCAAAGATTATGAAAAAAAGATAGAAGAACTGAAGACAAGTTTGTCAGAAAAACTTGGCGTTTCAAAAGAGGCAATTCTGTCATTATATGAAAACTATGGCATTTTCTCTTTGCATGCTTATGCGGAAAAGGTGGGAGACATAGCAATCATCTTTGTCATATTCTTCTTGTTGGTGACCTCGCTGGTTGTTTTTTCCACAATGACAAGGCTTATTGATGAAGAGCGCGGACAGATTGCTTGTCTGAAAACCTTGGGCTACACAAACACAAAGATTTTGGGGAAATATCTGCTGTTTATGTTGCTTTCGTGCGTGATTGGCGGAGCAATAGGTCTGCCGGTGGGAATTGCACTAACATATCTTATCTATGCATCCTTTGACACGCAATATTTCATGCCTCAGTTTGTGTCAGGCATAAGCATAACCTACTTTGTGCTGACGCTTGGCATAATCATCTTGGCATCTTTGCTTGTCACATATTTCACTGGGCTGAAACTTGTCAGAAACAAGCCGGCAACACTCCTCACACCAAAAGCCCCAAAGTCTGGCAAGAAGGTATTTTTGGAACACATCCCTTTTGTGTGGAACAGGCTGAGTTTCAAATATAAATCAAGTTTCAGAAATGTTTTGCTTTTCAAAAGCAGATTCTTTATGACGGTGATATCCATCATTGGCTCAACGGTGCTTGTCCTCTCTGGGCTTGGGCTGCTTGACAACACCATAAAGTTGAGTGCGGGCAGTGCACTGATTATGCTTGCCGTTGCTCTCATCATCTTTGCCGGCATTTTGAGCGCTCTTGTCATCTACAATTTGGCAAACATAAACATCAGCGAAAGAAGTCGCGAAATTTCAACCCTTATGGTGCTTGGCTACAACAATTCTGAGGTGACAGGCTATATCTTTCGAGAGATATACATCATGAGCATAATTGGGGCACTGCTTGGAATTCCTCTGGCGTTTTGGTTTATGTCTTTCGTCTTTGGCTTCATCGATTTTGGAACAGTTGGCGATGTGAATTGGTTCACTTGGATTGTAGGTCCGATTGCAACAATCTTCTTCACATTTATATCAACGCTGTTGCTGAGGAAAAAGATAACCAAAACCGATATGAACGCATCACTGAAAATTGTTGACTGATGCATGATTGCATTTGCCTATTGACAAAAGACGGGAAATCGTTTATTATAATAAAAGTTATTAGAGGAAAAATATATGAAACAAACAATAAGATTGTTCAGTTTGAAACCTGACCAATATCCAGACATTTATGCTGATTTTGAAGAGTATGAATCAATCAAACAAGTTTTAGAATCTGCCACAAGCGGAGAATTTTTCTATGCAAAGCCTTCTGCACCTGTCATGATTCACTATGCTCGAAAAGGAGAACTTATTGACCCACATCAAAGGATGGGCATGAACGGAAAGGTTTATGCAACGGGCAGAGAAAAGACGGAGATAAAAAATGATTATGCAACAATAAAAATACAAGTTGTTGATGTTCATGGAGACCCAATGATTGGCGACGACGGTTTGCCAATCATCAAGGATGTTTCCACAAGACTGCTTGTGGTCACAGACAAAACCGGCAGACAGTGGCTGGAAACAGAATTTGAGGTCAGAAGCAAATACAACTTGGGCGTAATCCCTCTTTCCTATGGCGACAAGATAATCATGCCAACGGACAAAACGCCAACAAGGTTTAAGCCAATCACAAAAAGCATTGTGCTAAACGATGGAGGACAGCGTTGCTACATAACAAAAGGTGGGGCAATTTCGATTGACCCTAAAAACACCCATCCTGTCACGGATGAAACATTAAGAGCCACCTTTGCGGTGACAAACAACCGAGGCCTTACGGATTAAAAAAAGACAGCCTAAACTGTCTTTTTTTGTTATGCATGTTCTCTTGCAAATTCTGCCGCCTTGCTT
>CANRLJ010000047.1 GCA_947631485.1 uncultured Clostridia bacterium
AAGGACAACCATTGCTCGCGTGGCAATTTTGTTTAAATCCTCTCTGACATAATATTCAAGGGCGGAGTAAGGAACGGAAACCTCAATCGTGCTTCCCCAGCCGACAGATTTTACAAAATCTTTGACGGCCTTTGCGGTGTAGCCTCTTCTTCTGACGCCGACCAGTGTAGGAAACCTAGGGTCGTCCCAACCAGACACGTAGCCGCCCTTTACAAGTTGTTTTAAATATCTTTTGCCTGTCAAGACATTTTCAAGCACAATTCTTGAAAATTCTCTTTGTTTTGGAGCATATTTTTTGCCCCAGCCATGCTGGACAAACCACTCATAAACAACTCTATGGTCTTGGAAACCTTTGTCGCACAAACTGTAAGTTGTGCCCTCCAAACAGTCCTCCATAGGGTGGACAAAATCATATTGTGGCCAAATGCACCATTTATCTCCTACGCGATAGTGATGTTGTCTTGCGATTTTATACATGACAGGGTCGCGCATATTTATGTTTGGATGTGCCATGTCTATCTTTGCACGCAAAGTCTTGCTGCCGTCAGGGAACTTGCCTGCGCGCATCTCTCTGAAAAGTTTTAAGTTCTCTTCAGGAGTGCGATTTCTGTAAGGGCTTTCTTTTCCCGGCTCTGTCAGAGTTCCGCGGGTGGCAGAAACCTCTTCCGCAGAGAGTTCACACACATAAGCGTCGCCATTTTTAATCATTTTTTCGGCAATTTCATAGATTTCATCAAAATATTCTTCACTTGCATACACAAATTTTGCAGGTTTAAAGCCAAGCCATTCTAGGTCTGCCATATAACTGTCCGCAAATTCTCCTTCCTCTTTGACAGGGTTGGAGTCGTCCATGCGCAAGATTGTCTTTCCACCAAATTTTTGTGCGGTTTCAAAGTTTATTGTCCAGGCCTTTGCGTGGCCGATATACCAATAACCGCTTGGCTCGGGAGGGCAGCGCGTAACTACTTCTTTTGTCCTTCCCGCCTTTATATCAGCGATGATTTCTTCTTCCAATTCATTTTCAGGAACGATGCTGTCTAAATCAATTCCGTTTGCAAGTTTCATAAAGTTTCTCCAATTTTATTTGAAATATGGCTAAATGTTGCTATTTCAAAGAATTTATATCATTTTATAAATTTTCTAAAAAAAAGTCAATTTATCTTCACTTTTTTATTAAAAAATAGGCTTATATTGACAAAAATAAACAGATATGATACAATAAAATTATAGGAGAATGATAATGTTAGAAAAAATTGGAGATAGGATTGTAATTGAATTTGGCACAAAAGAATTAAGACCTGATTATGCAAAAGCAGATGCAAGCCATGAAGGAATTGAAAAGAAGTTGAGTTATGATATCAGCCACGTGCATTTGGACGTGCAAAAACCCTTGTTTTCAGAAATAGAATGGATTGCACGAGATGTAGATGATTTTTGTGAGGCTCTTGAAATTGCAAAAAAGGCAGCAACAGGCTATGAAAGTCTTTATAAAGAGGGTGAATTTAAGCATTTTTGCGAGGGCAATCACGACTTAAAAGATGTTGTAAAATTTATGAGCCTTTTGACTTTTGCAATGGACAAAGCGCCTTATGGAAGATTAAGACTTGTTTTTGAGAAAGTGTCAGAGAAAGAATTTGATGTCTATTTTGAAATGCCACTTTCAAAAAAGGCGTATTCTTCAATTTCTGTTTGGCACGACATTTTGAGCGAAAAGGCAATCGGTCAAAAAGTTGGAGGAAGAAAACAATTGCTTTTCGAACTAACTGCCACCGTGTTATTGCCTCATTTGAGCAACCTGATTAAATCTGCACAGGCTGAAGAGTTTTCTGCAGTTGGAAAACTTTACGCAGGGCCTTTTCAAGAGGCAATTTCTGATGTTGTGAAATATTCAAACAGATTTAACGCTTTCTCCGCACTGACCGTGGCACAATTAAAGGAAGTTAGAAACAAATTAGAAGGCATGTCAATTCATAGCACAAGCATGAAAAATGGAGAAGAATTGTCGCTTAGACCGGCTATTCCAACACGAGCCAAAGCAAATCCGCCTATTTATGTTTCAGACGACTGCAATATGGCAAGCGTTCCTACTGCAGAGGCAATTTATCTTCAAACATACCTCCAACTTAACACATATCAAGCAGAGCCAATCATTTCGATAATATAAAAACTAGGAGATTTCCTAGTTTTTTTTAAATCAAATTTTATTTAAGTTTTTCGCGGAGTTTGGTCTTTATGCGCGAAAGGCTGTTGTCTATAGACTTTTGAGTTATGCCTAATTGTGAGGAAATCTCTTTGTAAGAATAGCCCTGAAGATACAACCTCAAAACTTGGAGTTCCAATTTTGACAAGTTGCTTATGATTGTCTTTTTCAGCCGCTCAAAGTCCTCTTTGTTTATTATTCGTTCGGCGGGCGTGGTCTCTAGCACAAGTTCTATTGGCAAAATGTCCAAGGTGTCATTATCTGAAAAACTTTGAATTGAAACCGCCTGAGAAAGAGGTTTGTTTTTGTTTGCTAGAGACTGCTTGATTGCGGTCTGAATTTGATGTTTTATGCATAAAATCGCAAAAGTCTTGAAGGAGGTGTCTTTTTGTGTGTTGAAGTTTTTGACGGCCTTATATAGGCCAAGCATTCCTTCTTGAATAAGGTCCTCCAAATCGCCGCCGACAATAAAATAGCCACGGCTGATTTTTACGACAATGTCTTTATATCGCTCAAACAACTCGTTTTCAGCCAAATCATCTCCATTTTTTGCTTTTTCAATCAATTCTTCGTCTGTCATTTGACCTCTTTTCTCTGTCGCAAGATTTCATAAATCGCAATTCCCGCACTTACACTTGCGTTTAATGAGTTTACACTGCCGTGCAGGGGGAGGGTTACTATGCCGTCGCAATAACTCCTCAAAGACTGTTTCATTCCGTTCCCTTCGCTTCCTATTACAAGGGCAATAGGCCCGGTCAAATTTTCTTCATAAATGCTTTTTCCGCCGACTTCGCAAGCGTAAATCCAAATGCCAGCCTTTTTTAAGTCGTCAATCGCATCTTTTAAATTTGATACTCGCGCAATTTTCATGTTTGCAATCGCGCCGGCACTTGTGCGCACCACAGTTTCGTTCACCTGACAAGCCCGCATCTTTGGAATGATGATTCCATCAACGCCAGCGCATTCACAAGTTCTGATTATTGCGCCAAAGTTGTGAGGGTCCTCTATTCCGTCAAGCAAAACGACAAAAGGCGTCTTATCTTTTGCCGCTTGCAAAATTTCTGCAACAGAAGAATATTCAAATTCCACAGTTTCTGCGATATAACCTTGATGATGTGCCGTTACTGACTTTGCGTCCAACACTTTTTTTGGCAAAAACTCTATTTTTAAGTTGTTTTTGCGCGCCAAAGAGATTACATCGTCTTTGCGTGTGATGAAATTTTTGTCAATCATGATCTTGTTTATTGTCGTGCCGTTTTTGATCGCCTCAACAACTTGATTTCTTCCTTCAATGTTCATAAAAGTTCCTTATTCCATAGATTTTTTTAATATTTCTTCCAATCTATCTGTGTTTTTTATGTAAAGATAGCCGACAAGAGCCTCAAAACAGGTTGCCATTTTGTAGGTTTTTTCATCGCAGTTTTTTGCTGTGTGTTTTGGCTTTGAATTGCGGGTTTTTCTGACAATTTCTTTCTCTTCGTCATCTAAATCGTTCAAAATTCTCTCCAACGCAAGCGCTTGCGCAGATGCATTGCAGTATTTTTTTGCCATTTGATGATAATTTTGCATGGTGTTTTTTGTCTGTTCAAGCACTCTTATTCTCACATATGCGGTGTGCACTGCATCGCCCAAAAACGCCAAGGCAAGAGGGGATAATTCTTCAAAATTTTGCTCCATCTTTGCTTTCCTTTAATTGTTAAATCTAAACACAATGACATCGCCGTCCTGGACAACATAGTCCTTGCCTTCCATGCGCACCTTGCCTTTTTCTTTGGCTTTTATCACACTTCCAGCCTCGACAAGGTCGCCATATGACACAACCTCTGCCTTTATAAAGCCTTTTTCAAAATCAGAGTGGATTTTTCCTGCCGCCTCAGGTGCCTTTGTGCCTTTTGTTATTGTCCACGCTCTGACCTCTTTTTCGCCGGCCGTGAGATAACTTTGAAGACCTAAAAGGTCATAACTTGCCGTAATCAATTTTTCTAGGCCGCTTGTCTTTATGCCAAGTTCTTGCTTAAACATTGCACGCTCTTCTTTTTCAAGCCCGACAATTTCTTCTTCGATTTTTGCGCATAAAACAACCAGTTTTGAGTTTTCTTTTTCGGCAATTTCACGCACTTGCTGAACATATTGGTTGTCTTCGTTTACGATGTCCTCTTCGCCAATGTTTGCGACATAAATCACAGGTTTTGAGGTGAGCAGGTTGTAGTTTTTCAGAAGCTTTTTTTCCTCTTCGCCAAAGGTCAAACTTCTTGCCTGCCCGCCAACCTCCAAAACTTGTTTGATTTTGTTCATCATATCAACAGCCATCGTCAGTGTTTTGTCCTTGTTTTGTCGAGCCACCTTTTCGTTTTTCTCCAAAAACTTTGAGACTTGTTCAAGGTCGGAGAGGGCAAGTTCTGTCTCAATGACCTCGATGTCGCGCTTTGGATTGATTGAGCCGCTGACATGTATGATTTTTTCATTTTCAAAACATCTAACCACATGCACAATGGCGTCAACTTCACGAATATGGCTTAAAAACTTGTTTCCAAGCCCTTCGCCATGGCTTGCGCCAGCAACAAGGCCGGCAATGTCAACAAATTCGATGCTTGCTGGGGTGATTTTTTGTGTGTTATACATCTTTCCCAAAACGTCCAAGCGTTCATCTGGAACATCGACAATGCCGACATTGGGTTCGATGGTGCAAAAAGGATAGTTTGCACTTTCTGCGCCAGCCTCTGTGATTGCATTAAATAGTGAGCTTTTTCCTACATTTGGAAGCCCAACAACGCCTATTTTCATATATTATTCCTTTTAAACACAATAGTGGAGAGATAAAAATCTCTCCATATTGCAAAATTATTAACTTGCAGCCTCTCTTCCACCACCAGAACGATTTCTTGGATTGTTGCTACGACGTCTTCCGAAGGTGTCAACTTCTGCTTGTGTGGAAGGATTTGCCGTTCCCAACTCTTGCGATGAACCAGGCACAGGGCTTCTGTATGCTGTGTCAGTTTCAATCTGATAGTTTGGCATTGTCGCATTTTGTGCTGTGATAAACTGCCATGCGGAGTCTTGCCAAGCACCTTGGTCTCTCACATTGTCTTCGGCGGCTGTTGCCTCGGCTGCTGCCTCAGCCTCTTGTTGTTCCAATTCAGCCAAGTTTGCTTCAAGTTGTGCCAAATGCTCATTTGCAAGGTCAATATCAGCACCAATTTGGTCTTCGGCATTTGCAACAGTTCCAAACAATCCTCTAAGCTGCATAAGTCTTCGTCTTTCTTCGTTTGTCAAAGATGATTCATCTCTTTGAGAGAGTTCTTCAAAGTCTCTTCTGTCTTGCTCAGGGATGGCTGGGTTGTTCCAAGCTGGGTCTTGCTCTCTTGCCTGAGTCCTTAATCTTGCATAATCAACCCTTTGCTTGTTTTGTTGTTCTTGGTTGTGTGCCTGAATAACGGCTCTTTGTCTTTCAACCAGGCTCTGTTTTGCCCGAAGTTTTGCTTGTGCTTGAATTTGAACCACAGTCAGTTGTTGTGCATAGATTTCTCTCTGCAAGTTGCGTCTGCGGTCTTGCAAAGCGGCATGACGCTCTCTCAAGTTTCTTGCCCTACGACTGTTATCGGCAGGGGAGATGCCTTGCAACTGTTGTTCAAGTGCTTGAAGTTCGGTTTCAACTCTTGCAAGGTCTGGTTGAATTTGCAGGATGTCTCTGTTGACATGTTCCATTTGAATTTCAAGTTGTCTATGTTCGTCATTAACTCTCTGTTCTTCTCTTTCAAGTCGTTCTTGTCTTGCCAGACCAATGGAGTTCCAAGGTTGCCACTCAACAACTGCTGCTCCCAAGAAGAAGGCAGGAGTGAGCACTGCCAAAAATGGCAGGAACACAGACAACAAAGCAACAATCACGCCCAAGCCCAAAAGTGAATTTCTGAGGTTTGGCATTGGCTCGTGTGGTTGCCATGGTTCTGGTGCTTGTCGCTCTGGTGCATTGACTTTTTCTGGGTCAGCGATGCCTTCTGGGTTTTCCAGTTCTTCCTCAGGGATTTCTGCATTTTGAACTCCACTTTCCATGTTTGCAATAACATCAAAGTTTGCAACATTTGTCGATTGACCAGTTCGGTTGTAAATAGGAATAAGTGGGCTTCGACCATTGTCTCTTTCTCTTATGCGTGGAGTGCCCGTGTCGTCAAAG
>CANRLJ010000048.1 GCA_947631485.1 uncultured Clostridia bacterium
GTTTTTTGGCATAGGCACGATATATTTCCTTTCTTTCAGTTTGATAATATGGGCCATAATCCCCAATTGTCACCCCGCCTTTAAGTTGATATTCATCTGGCATGAAGCCATAACCAGACAATATGCCCATAATCACAGCACTTGCACCAGGAACTTCTCTCTTTTGGTCGGTGTCCTCTATGCGAAGATAAAACACACCACCGCTCCTCTTTGCGATGTTGTAGTCGATAAGTGCTTGATAAAAGCCGCCAATATGCATAAATCCTGTTGGACTTGGTGCAAATCTTGTGACTTCTGCACTCTTTTTCAAATTTCTTTTAGGATATTTCTTTTCGATTTCCTGTGTGGTCAACCCACCTGGAAACAAAAGTTCTGCTAATTCTTTATTGTTCATATTTCCTTCTTTTTAAATTCCCAATAATGCGCACACTTGATGCATAAATTCTGCAAGTTCGCCCTTTTCTCCACCGATTTGTGGAGCGTTCACCACACCATCAACGCCCAAGAACGTGTCGATTGTGTCCATATATGTCAAAAAGTATCTGTTTTTTGCCTGATATTTTGCACTGTCATAGCCAGCATCACCAGACTGAGACAAATCATGGAAGTTTATTCCATTTACTGCCTTCAAATAGTTGTTTTGATGTTTGAAGAAATTGTCAGCATAGTCAAACAAATAGTTTAAGTTGTTTTTCTTTTCTGACTCATTTCCTCCAACATTTCCGATGGTGTTAGGGACAAGTTTTTCTTCGTATGTCTCAAACAATTCGTCAAGTCTTTTCAGTTGTTTGTTCACTCTTGAATATGCATCGCCATGTGCGGACTCTTCGCTCTTAAAGTCAAAGACATTTTCTATTCTGTCAATTTTATATCTGCTGAAGGCTGGCAAAAGTTTGATTCTTATATAGCCCTTAATCAGCTTAAAAGTTTGATCTGTTGCTGAAACATTGTCCTTAATCAAGTTGAAGACTCCGGTGGCCTCAACAAAGTTTGCCACAGAAGTTGCCATGCTTATATTTTTTGAAACAAGCGACCCATATGACTTTTTGAATCTTCTAAGATACAGTTGTTCCTCTTCCTCGCGTTGTTTTTTTACTCCCTCTTCAGGTTCTGGGTTTGCAGTCTCTTGTTCTTGCAAGCCTTTAAGATATCCATCAAATGAGTTCATATTTGAAATAAAACTTTTAATTTCGCTTGTGTATGCATTGATATTGCTGTTTAATGTCTTCAGTCTGTCTTTTGCACCACTTGAAAGATTTCCGTCTTTAAGTTCTTCAATATATTCTTTGTTTTGCATCACATAGTTGTTTGAAATTTTCAAAATATTTGGATATGTTTCGGTTAAACTTGTGTATTTTTCTCTGCCGCTGGCACGCGAAACAATGTTTGAGCCAAGATGAACTTCCAAATTCCAGTTGTCGCTTTCTGATGTTCCAGAAAGAGTGATAAACTCAGCATATCTGGTGTAGGTCTGCACAAGAGAGTCCAGCGATGCCTTGACAGTTCCAACCGACACCTCGCCGCACGCCGTCAACCCAAAAAGACCAAACAAACTTGTCAAGCACAAGACAAATGCCAATAAGATGCTCTTTTTCTTCATGCTGCCACCTCCAAGTCATAGTTTGCTGCCGCAGCCCCTGCGGGAAATGTGTAGATTTCGCCTCTGACAAACCATCCCCATTGTTGAGAAGATGAAGAATCAGTCTTGTATTCTGTCAAATCTTTTGCCTTCAAAATGTCTTCTGACACCTGCCATGCCATAGGTGAATATTGATAGTTTGAAATCTGATATTCATTTGCCTTTGAAAAATATACATTTTTAAATGACTGATATTGTGTACCGGTCGAGACAACAGGCTTGTCCTTTGCTTCCAATTCTTTTTTAACTTCGCTCGCAAAATAGTTTGCCACTTTGAAAGCCGCTTTTGACATGTCGTTGTTCATGAGTGGAGATGTGACGCAGGAATTATACACTGCGGTCAATCTGCTGAAAGCACTGACTGTGTTGTCAAACAGAGATTTCACATTGACAACGCATGACCTCCATGTCTGGGCAACATATTCGTTTGTGGTGACATCCACATCCTGCCCAATGACTTCTTCTCTTCCTTTGATGTAACTTGCAACTGCCTTGGCTTTGCTGTTTGCATCATCCAAAGACTTTTTGATGTTGTTTACATTGTTGCTGTAAACACTTGTGTGTTTGCTATACACAAGTTGCCTGCCAAAAAATCCACCCATAACCTCAAAAGCCTTGTACGCACTGATGTAGTTTTTGATTTGTTCCCTCTCTGTTTCGTTCAGGTTTGGATTGGTTTGAACCTTTGTCATAAATTCGTCAATCTTTTGATTGTCCTTGTTGTCTGGGCTCAAATATCCTGTGGTTGTGATTGAAATGACTTGCTGTGCAAGTTTGGTTGTGTTTTTTGGAGTGAAAAGATTCACAAACACAATTGCAAGCACAACAGCCAAAACAACTATTATTAAAATCGCAAAAATCCACTTTTTCTTCATTTTCTTCTTTGTTTTTCCTCCTTTTTATTGATTTTGTTCTTCATATTTCACTTTTTCGCCATAGTTGAAGAAAGATGTATATTCGCCAACCCACTTCAGTTTGACCTCGCCAGTGTTTCCGCTTCTATGTTTTGAAACAAGCAAATAAACCGTTCCTGGCTCGTCATCAACTGTTGTGTCAGAATACTTTTCTGGGTTGTACAAAAACAGAACGATGTCCGCATCCTGCTCGATTGAGCCGCTTTCCCTCAAATCCGAAAGGATTGGCTTGTGGTCGTCACGCAGTTCGACCGCACGCGACAACTGAGACAACACAATGACCGGAACATTAAGTTCTTTTGCAGCAATCTTCAGCGTTCTGGTCAAATCGCTGACCTCTTGCGTTCTGCTTTCTCTGTTCGCCTTGCCCATTGTCATAAGTTGAAGGTAGTCGATGACAATCAAGTCCAACCCATCGGTCATCTTCAACTTTCTGCATTTGCTTAGGATTGAAAATGGGGTTATCAAAGAACTGTCATCAACATATATCCCACTTTCGGCAAGTTTCTTTTCGGCTGTCCAAACTCTTTTCCACTCGTCAGCATCCATCATGCCAGACAACACCTTTTTCAGATTTACTTTGGAAAGTGAGGACAATGCCCTTTGCACAAGTTGCTCTCTTGACATTTCCAAAGAGAAGATTGCAACTTTTTTCTTTTCGTTTATCGCACAGTTTGTTGCGATGTTCATTGCAAAAGATGTTTTGCCCACGCCGGGACGTGCTGCCAAAAGGATGAGGTCGCTGTTTTGCAAGCCGTTTGTTATTTCATCAAAATCTTTATAACCCGTAGGGATGCCCCTCAGTGCGCCTCCGTTTTCGGCAAGTTCGGACATCTTCTTCAAAACATTTGTAAGTGTTCCGCCCTGTCTTCCAATCAGTTCAAGTTCTGAGGATGCCTCTTTTTGAGAAAGTTCAAAAATTTTCTTCTCTGCAAGTTGCATCACATCTTCGGCACTTGGATTTTCAAACGCACTGTTTATGATTTCATTTGATTCAGATATGATGTGCCTTTTCAAAGAAAAATCTTTGACTATTTGCAAGTAGTGATTGAAGTTTGCAGAGGATGGCACAGCATTTGTAAGATAGGTGACATAGTCGATGCCTCCCACCTCTTCAAGCAGTTTTTCAACCTCAAGTTGGTTTATCAATGTGACAAAATCCACTGGGATGGATTTGTTGTAGAGTTCCAACATGCCCTTGTATATCTTCTTGTGAGCCTCAGAATAAAAATCTTCAACATTGCAACGAGAAAGAATTTCATTTTGGATATCATTGTCCAAAAGTATGCAGCCAAGCAACGCTTGTTCTGACTCCAAACTGTTTGGAATTATCTTTGCATCTGCCATACTTGTCCTCCATCAATCTGAAAACGGGTCTTTTTTGCCTTTCAGCCGTTGTTCCTTCTTTGAATCAAGTTTAGCACAAACAAGAGAAAAAAGAAAGAACAAAACAAAAAGAACAATCACAACCACCATTATGTTCAGCCACTCCGGAATTTTTGCCACTGCCAAAAATATGCTGATCAGCATTGCTGGCAAAAAGACAATCAGAAGAAACCACCCAAGCCTTTTTATTCTTTTTTTCAGTAGTTGTTTTTCGCTGTTTATCATAGATAGAGTATAACAGCAAAATATGCTTTTGTCAATTAAATTAAAATTTTGGTAGGTCAAGGTCAAAAATTGTTCGTTTTTTATTGTGGATTCGAAGGGTGCTCATCTTGTTGTTTATGTCAAGTATGTATGTGCCAAAAGTCAGGCTGTCATAGCCGGTGTTGCGCTTGGACATAACCGAATTGAAGTCACAAGTGCCATAATAGGTCAGCACTTTATACACCTCGTCGATATTCAGGTCTTTACGGCCGGCAATCAGCCCGTTTACAATCGTCTGCCTTGACAAAGAGGTTGAGGTTTTGTCAACACGCTCTGGCCTTAATGGCAAAAATTTCTTTGCCAAAATGTGATTTGTGTGCACATTTATGCCATTTACAACCTTTAAGTCATATTTATCGTGCACTTTTTCTATGTAATAAAACTTTTTGTTTGGCACGTCACAAACATTAAGTCCGCAAGCGGAAGTTATTGGTGTCTTTTTGACAACATCCATAAGTTCGGCAAAATTTTTGCAGCATGAACACATCTTAAAAAACATGTTTGTTGGCACATTTTTAAGGTCAAAGTCGTCAAAAGCCAGCGAATTTGTGCAATACACAAGTTCTTTTCCAACAAAAATTGACGAGCCGGAAAGTGAGTTGCTGTCTGCAATTTCATAGTGTGCAATGCCACCACGACGCTCCATCTTCACAAAACAAGTGTTTTTCTTGGTGTAGTTTCCGTCCACATTGTGGGCAAGCACCTCATTTTCTTTTGTGGACACCAAAATGGAGGTGCAATGTTCGGCGTGACGCAAAAACATCTCTTCTTCGCACAGTGAAACAAGCAACAACTTCACATCAATCTTTGCACCATCCGCTCTGCCGCAAATTTCATCATAGGCAGGCTTGCAGTTGTTTCTTAAAAATGGCAAAAGCCAAGTTATATATTCAATCACCCTTGGATTTTTCAGAGAAATATAATGTCTTTTTAGAGCTTTGTAGTCCGCATGAAAAATTTGACCAAGAGAAACTCCAATTTCATAATCGTTGCCCTTGATTGTTGGAACATAGTCATATTTATACTTTGAATTCCAGTTTTTCATGAAAAAATTATAACAAAAAAATAGCGTAAGTGTCAATACTTTACGCTATCTTAAACCTAAATTTCTCCTCTCAAAATCTTTCCTCTTTCGCGGAGTCTCATGTTGTGGTCGAGGATGATTTTTCTTATTCTGATGTTCTTTGGGGTGACCTCCAAATATTCGTCGTCGCCCAAAAACTCTATGCAGTCTTCAAGGCTCATGATTCTTGGAGGCGTCAGTCTGAGTGCGTCATCACTTCCAGATGCACGGCAGTTTGAAAGGTGTTTTGTCTTGCAGACATTAACAACAATGTCGCCGCCCTTTGGGTTTGCCCCAACAACCATGCCGCCATAAACATCAACGCCCGGCCCAATGAAAAGTTCGCCTCTTTCTTGTGCATTAAACAGCCCATACACAATGGCCTTGCCTGCCTCATGAGCAATCAAAGCGCCAAATTCACGCCTGTTTATTTCTCCCTTGTATGGTTGATATTCGTAAAAAATGGAGTTTATTATGCCCTCGCCCCTTGTGTCTGTCAAAAAGTCAGACTTAAAGCCAAACAATCCTCTGGAAGGAATCAAAAATTCCATTCTCATGCGCGAGCCATGTGGCGTCATGTTTTGAAGGTCCGCCTTTCTTACGCCCATCTTGTTCATAACTGGGCCGACGCAGTCTTCAGGAACATCAAGAAACAGCCTGTCAATAGGCTCACACTTAACGCCGTCAATTTCTTTTATCAAAACTTTTGGCTGGCTGACCTGAAATTCATAACCATCTCTGCGCATGTTTTCAATCAGAATTGAAAGATGCATTTCGCCACGACCGCGAACTTTGAATTTGTCGGCTGTGTCGCCGTCCTCAACGCGAAGTGACAAATCCTTCACCGCCTCTTTATAAAGCCTGTCACGCAGATGTCTTGAAGTCACATACTTTCCTTCTTTGCCGGCAAAAGGGCTGTCGTTGACCATAAAAGTCATCTCAACACTAGGCTCGGCGATTTTAACAAACTCAACAGGTTCAATCAAAGAGTTGTCGCAGATTGTGTCGCCGATGTTGACGTCCTCAAGCCCAGCAACACACACAATTTCGCCTATCGTTGCACTTTCAACAGGAACGCGCTTCAACC
>CANRLJ010000049.1 GCA_947631485.1 uncultured Clostridia bacterium
CATATATTTTTCAAAATCTGAAAAGATTTTTGGATTTTTGTCTCGGCTGTTGGACAAACCCCTCATTGGATATCGTGGATTTTCCTTGTTGCCAATCTCGTTTCCTTCTTTGCCATCTTGCTGAAAATCAATTTTGGCAATACTCTGCGCAACACCTTCGTAGAATTCTCCTGTGGTTGGATCAATAAACTGAAATGTGTCATCAAGTGTGTCTGGCGTGCTTCTTTCCACCTGTCTGCTTGTAACTTCCATATAGGGTTCACGGATGGTCACACGACGCCCCTCCATGTCCTCAAAACTTTTGCGCGAAAGTCCTTCGTCCAAGTCCTCTGGACGAACAACCCCTTCCGTTTGCAAATTCTCCGTAGGTGCTTCACTCGTTTCTGTTGAAGCAATTTCAACCGTTGATGTGGTTGCAACACTTTTTTCAGAAAGGGGCATGCTGCTGCTTATCATAAGCCCTGCATTGCCAAATACAGACGAGGCAAACATCAAAGAAAGCACAAGTCCCAAGACGCGATTTGTCCTCTTTTTTTGTTGGGAGTCAAAATAGAAGTTGGTCCTTTCTTTTCTCATAAATCACCTCAACATCTTTATGTTTGAATTATAGCAAAAAGCATCAAAAAAATAAATAGTTTTATATAAAAATTTTGACACAATTTTGTGAGGCTTTTACATTAAAAAAGAGGAGGCGCTTTGACCTCCTCTTTTTGTTTTTTTCATTGTGTTGCTTTATTTTAACTTTTTCATATATAAGTTTCGCAAAAATCCGTTTGCAACTTTTTGTTCCCCAACAAACTCCAAGCCGACTCTTTCAAGCGTTTTGCAACTGCCAATGTTGTCTGGGTGAGCCATGGAGATGATGTAATCAAAGCCTCTGTCTTTGGCAATTTGCAATTCCTTCTTTTGAAGGTGTGTGGTGATGCCAAGCCCTCTGTATTGTGGCAACACCAGGTTTCCGCCAAGTTCGGCGATTTGTGTTGATTGAGGCAGTCCAAAATCCTTCTTAAAATCAGCCAACATTGTTTGAGAAACATACAGTTGTGCCATGCCAACAAGTTTATCTCCATCATATGCACCATACAAAGGAGCGTAGTTCTTTTCGTCAAACATGCTGTCATATTCCCATTGTTCATATGGGATAAAGTATTGTGGGTTATCCAGCCCCTTCAGCACGATGTCAATCAACTTTAAGAGTTGGTCTTTGTCCTTTTTTGGAACTTTCTTAAATGTCAACGAAACAATGTCAGAAACTTTCTTCGTCTCTCCCTGAGCGGCAGACCAAGCAGGGTTGCACATTGCAACAAATGTCCCCTTGGATTCCTCTCCCCAGAAATACCACAGTCCTTTTTCTATAAAGATTGCGTCGCCCTCGTGCAAGTCGTAGATTTCATTTCTGAAGAAAATTCTGCCGTGTCCGCTTTTGCAATAAATCATCTCGTCAACTTGAGTGTTTCGATACCAATCCTGAACAGGATGACGCCCATTTATTTCAATGACTGCACAGTCGATGTTTTTTGTGCCAAAAGGATATTCATGCCCTTTGCAAGTTTTTGTTTTCCAATTTTCTCTTTGAGATTTGTGAATTACCTTTTCCATTTGTCCTCCTTCAACATGCCCGAGCCAAAATTTTGGGCACTCAATTATAGAATAAGTATATCATAAATGCGCCAAAATCTCCAAACTTTCGGTGGAAATATTTTGCACTTCCCGAGGAGGTGGATGTTTGGATGCGAAGGCTTGACTTTTGTTTGAAAAATCTTTATAATCAGTTGTGAGGATTCGTGATATGGAAATAAGACTGATTGAAGACGGCGAAGTTGAAGAGTGTGCCAAGATGATTTCAAAAAGCGTTTATTCTATGAGCGATTTTTATCCACCCAAAATCATTGAGGCTTCTGTTTCTCATTTTAACGCCGACACAATCAGAAAAAAGATAAATAGGCATTTTTATGTTGTTGTCGAAAACGGCAAAATTATTGGATGCGGAGGAATTGACAAAAAACGAGACAACGCAGACTGTGGCATTGTTTTTTGTGTTTTTATAGACCCCGAACATCAAAAGAAAGGTGTTGGCAGAAAACTGCTGCAAAAACTTGAATCGGACGAGGTTGTTGCTGGGTGCAAAAAAATCTTGGTGCCATCATCCATTTCTGCCGTGCCATTTTACAGAAAATGTGGCTATGAGCATATTGACGAAAACTTAAATTTTGAAAACACCAAATTTTGGTTGGAAAAGAGGATAAAAAAATGAATAAAAACGAAACCATAAACCTTATTTGTGATTATCTTTTAAAAAAACATAAAGATTACATCTTGTTTATCGCTTTGGTTGGCAGTGCCGCTCACAACGCAATGTATGCCGGAGTCAGCGACATTGATTTCATATTCATCACCAAAGGGATGGACAAGGTCAGAAATCAGGACATAATGAATTTCATCCGAAAAAATTGCACTGATTTTAAGATTGACACATCTTTCACATCCGACTTAGAGACAAGAAATTGCCATTGTTTAAACTTCAAAGCAATGCAAGGCTTGTATCAAGTGCAAAAGGGCGCGACACAATCCTTATATCACAATCCAAGTTTCACATACAAAATTGACGAAGAGGCAATCAAAAATGTTGCCAGAGTTGACTGCTTGGCGGACATCACCGAAGTCAGAAGAATTGTGGCAGACTTTGACAATTGGCCAGACAAAGAAAACGGACAAAGAAAGTTGTTGAAAACAACCTATTATGCATTGAAAAAATACTTCATTTTGAAAGATATTTTTCCAAAAAATGTCAACGACTGTCTGGAAAAGTTTCGCTTGGAGTCTGGCATGGTTTTAAACTCAAATGTTGAGGCATTTTTGCACAAACAAGTCACAAGCCAAGCCGAATTTGAAAAGTTGAAGGATTTTTGTTTTGGGGTGACAAACTTTTTGATTGACGCCCTAAACAACAGAGAAGCGGTGGAAAGCGTTTCTTTAGACATCAGAGTCAATGTCAAAGACACCATTTTCAAAGTCAGAGTTTGCGGAATTGTTGAGAACAATGGCAAATATCTTCTTGTTGATATGGGCGTTGGAAATTATTGGTGTGCTCCGGGCGGACACGTTGAGTGGTTTGAAAACTCAGAAAAAGCCGTCGTCAGAGAAGTTGAAGAAGAAACGGGCATGAAGGTTGAGGTTTCAAACTTGTTTCTCGTGCATGAAAACTTTTATTATAATGTCAAAAACACCAAGTTCCATGAGATTGCCTTTTATTATTTGCTCCGCGTGAAGAAAGGGGCAAAAATCATCGGCTCCCAAGTGATTGAAGAGTTTGACAAGGGCAAAAAAGATGTTTTGAAATTTAAGTGGTTTTCAAAGAAAGAGATTGAAAACATAGAACTTAAACCAGCAATTTTGAAGGAATTCATTGTGCAAGACAAACTAAGCAGTCTGTCACACATAATAAAAAGGAGAATTGAGGACTAGTGCCACAACTTGAAATGGTGATAAATCATATAAAATTTGTGATAGAGTCAAATGACCAGTCTTTGATTGAAGAGCAAAGAGTTTTGCTGTCCAAAAATATTTTTTCGTTCCAACAAGATGTCAAAGAAGAAGTTTGTTTGCATTATATAAAGGACCAACGCGCATATGACGATGTGCTAAACACTTTGATGGCACAAAAACTGCAAGCAATAAACACCTTTAAAAGCGAACAACATTTCAAAGGAACATACAAGGGTTTGCCTGCCTTCAGAAAGGACAACAACGAATATTGCGTCATATCTGACCACAACGAATTTTGGTTTGTCGCAAATCCAAAGATTGACACCTCTATTTTCATCCCAAGGCTGATTACAGAGTTGATGCTGAGAAAGATGGAGGACAGAGGTGCGGTTTTAAGTCACACCACCGGCATACAGTTTGAGGACAGAGGTCTCTTTTTGACAAGCAACGCCGGAGGCGGAAAGACCACTCTTATGACCAAGATCTTTGACGCCGGGCAGGAAATTGGATTGCTTTCAAATGACAGAGTTTTCTCGCATTTTGAAAGAAACGCCGTTCCAATGATGGAATATGTTCCCTTTCAGGTGAGGTTTGACATAAACACCATCTACTCCAACCCAAACTTGGTGAGATTTTTCACTCAAACAAGGCAGATGGACAGAGTTCAACAAAGAGGAAAGGGCGAAGTTTCTTTGCGCGACATGACGGCGATTTATCCTAAACTTAAGATAAGCAGTGCCTCAAAAATTGACTACATTTTGATTCCTCAAATAAACCTCTCCGACTTGGAGGGAAGAAGATTTGTAATTCAGCCTGCAAGCCCAGAGTTGGTGAAACAAGTTTTGACCAAAAACACGTTCACGCCATACGATGCCGAAAGTCCTCGCCAGCCTTGGCTCTACCCAAGAGTTAAGAGCGAACAAGAGTTGGCGGAGCAGTCAAGATTGTTTGTTCAAAAGATGACAGTTGTGCCAGCATACACTGTTGCATATCAACCAAAAGCGTCAAGCAAAGAAATTTGTCAGGAAATAGCAAGGTTAACGAAATGAAAAATAATGAATATTTGATAACATATTTTCCATCAACGCCAAAGACTGAGCGCATTGGAATTTTAACATGGCCGTATCTTGCGCAGTTGATTGGAAAGGCATTTGATATTGAAACCATCTACTCAGTAAATGTTTTAAATTCCTTCAAAACGCACTCCAAAGAGACCGTGCAAGAATATCTGAATTTTTTGACGCAAAATGGTGTTGATTTAAAAGAGACATATTTTGATTGTCAGCATTTGGAAGAAATCCAAAAAACAATCACAAGGATGTTTGATGAAGGGCTGATAAAAAAGGAAAAACAGACGATATACAAGTGCGATTGTGGCAAAGTGGAAGGAATAATAACCGAACTCAATCTTCAAAATCAAAATGCGAAACTGTATTCCATAAAGGATGGCAAGCCCGTTTGCAATTTCTGCAACACCCAGTGCAAACCGCATGAAGAAGAGGTTTTGGTGCTTCCTGTCAGCACAGAGAAAATTCAAGAGATAAGCATTGTGCCAACATGTTTCAAGCAATATTTCTGTGACCTATACAAAAGGTTTGACAAGCAATGTTTTGTCATCTCCAAAAGCCGCGAAACAGGGGTAAAAGTTTGTCTCGGCGGAAAAGATTTCAACATTGATGTGGATTTCACATGGATGCTGTTTCCAAGTTTGTTGCCGAACAAAAACAAAATAATCATTGCGGGAAACAGACACACCTTCAAGATGATGAAGGCACACTATGTGAACAGCGTTTTGCAGAAAAAACCGATAACATTTTTGGCGACATCCTACAATGTGAAAAATCCAGACTTTGATGAGGCAAGCGCTTTCTATGAAATTGATGACAACAACTACAAAAAACTGTTTTTGCTTTATCATCAGCGTTGGAACAACCACTCGCAGCCAAGAGTGTGGGACAAGTCGATATACAAATTTTTGAAAGGAATTTCGGAAGACAAAAGAAAACAGTTGTATGACACAATCTTGCATGCAAATTTCAATTTGGATGCCTCAATGGAAGAAAATCTGAACACGCTTGTAAAGAACATCAATTTGGCAAAAAACAACAGAGAAACAAACAAAAAGACTGAGGAGGAATAAGATGAAAACGGTGATTTTGGGTTGCGGATATGTCGGATTGGCATATGTTGCACTGCTTTCAGAAACAAACAAAATTGTGGCGTTTGATGTGGATGAAGAAAAGATAAAAAGTCTAAAATCAAACACTTTTTCCTTAACCGAAACAGAACTGACAGATTCATTAAAGAAAAATGCCGCAAATATAGAATATAGGCTTTATGACAACTTTTTCAATTTAAAAGACACAGAGGTATTTTTCCTTTGTTTGCCAACAAACTACAGCAAAAAGACGCACCAGTTGGACACTTCCATTTTGACAGATGTCATATGTCGCATTTCTGTGCAAAACAAGGATGCACTGATTGTCATCAAGTCCACAATTCCGATGGGCTACACGGACGAAATAATTGCAAAGACGCAAAATCACAACATCGTATTCATGCCTGAGTTTTTAAGAGAAGGAAAATCGCTTTTTGATGTCAAAAACCCAAGCAGAATAATTTTGGGCTGCGAAGAGGCATCAAAAAACAAGGCGATAAACACCCTGAAGAAGATTGGATTGCTGGAAAAAGATGTTCCTTTTCTTTGTATGGGTTGCAAGGAAGCGGAAAGCGTCAAACTGTTTTCAAACACATATCTTGCAATGCGAATTGCGTTTTTCAATGAAATTGACACCTTCTGTTTGCAAAACAATTTAAGCACCAAAAACATAATTGAAGGCGTTTGT
>CANRLJ010000050.1 GCA_947631485.1 uncultured Clostridia bacterium
TTTGGCAAAGACAAAGCAAATTCTTGTCTTTTCAAAGTGTGACCTTTTGGACAAGGAAACACTGCAATCAAAGATTGACGAGTTTTTGCAAAAGACAAAACAAAAGGAATATTATTGCATTTCTTCATACACAAGAGACGGCATTGAACAACTGAAGAAGAAAATCTTGCATACGCTTAAAACAATTCCTAAAAAGCCTCCACTTGCCGTTGAGGAGGAGGGTTTTGATAAAAAGGATGTTTCAAGCATACAGATTGTCCGCCATGATGATGGCGTGTTTGAAGTTTATGGCGGCAGAATAGAGGGGCTGGCAAGAGGCGTTGTGATTTCTGACCCTCGTTCGTTTGCATATTTTCAAACCACATTAAAAGAGATGGGCGTCATTGACATGCTTAAAGAGCATGGCATGAAAACAGGCGACACTGTGCTGATTAAAGACATTGAATTTGAATACACTGAATAACACTACATTTTGTGTGGTATGCAATTTATGTTTTTGCATAATACACAAAATATGGTGTAGTATGCATGCATAATACCACAATATGTGAGAAAATGAGGTGAAAAATGATTACAACAAAACAAAGAGCATTTTTGAGAGGTTTGGGAAACGCACTTGACTGCGTTGTTCAAATAGGAAAGGATGGCATCACAGACAATGTGGTGGAAAGCATCTATTTGTTGTTGGAAGCAAGGGAACTGATTAAAATCAAAATACTCAAAACCTGCGACCTAAGCCAACAAGAAGCGGCAAACGAAATTGCTTCTCGACTTGATGCAGACATCGTTCAGGTGATTGGAAACACCATCATCTTGTATAAAAAATCCACAAAAAAGGATTTCAAACACATCCAACTTCCATAAAATACGCAAAAAAACAGGTCAATCTGTTTTTTTTATAAACTTTTTTAAAATATTTGACAAAGATGTTTTAAAAGGGTTAAACTCTATTTGTGGGTATTTGGGCTTTTTCGTCATATGTCAAAATGCTCACAAAAGGGAGAATATTATGAACGGGTTATTATTGGATGTTTCTCCTGCAATCGTATCTGTGATAGCAATCGTACTTTTCTTTGTTGGGCTTGCACTTGGATTTGTTGTCTTTAAAATTTACAGTAGTAAAAAATTGGAAAAAAATAAGTCTAATGCTTTGAAAATTATCGAAGATGCGTATGCAGAAGCAAAGACAATCAAAAAAGAAGCAGTGATTGAAAGTAAAGAACAATCACAAAAAGTTAAGGATGAAATCGAACAAGAAATCAAAGAAAGAAGGTCAGAGATAACCAAACTTGAAGAAAGGTTGAATCAGCGTGAAGAGTTTATCGAAAAGAAGGAACTTGCCGTTGATAAGAGAACCGAACAACTTGAAGAGGACAAAAAAGGACTTGTTGACCTTAAGGCGTCTCTTGAAAAAGCAAAATCCGAGCAAGAAGAACTCAGGCTGAAGATTTTGGACGAACTTGAAAGAGTTTCGAAGTTGTCAAAACAAGAAGCCAAGGATATGCTGATTTCAAACATGAGAAATGACGCACAAAAAGAGGCCGCTGTCATTGTGAAGCAAATTGAGGACGAGGCAAGAGAAGAGGGTGACAAGAAAGCCAGAGAAATCATTGGTCAAGCAATTCAAAGATGTGCAACTGAAACCGCAAGTGAAATGACTGTAAGCGTCGTGTCTCTTCCAAATGACGAAATGAAAGGAAGAATAATCGGACGCGAAGGCAGAAACATCAGGGCGATTGAGGCTGCAACAGGCGTGGAACTTATTGTTGATGACACACCAGAAACAATCACAATTTCTGGGTTTGACCCAATAAGAAGAGAGGTTGCAAGACTTTCTCTTGAAAAGTTGATTTCAGACGGAAGAATCCATCCAACAAGAATTGAAGAAATCGTTGAAAAAATGCAGAAAGATGTTGATAAGACAATCAAACAGGCGGGCGAAGACGCCTGCAACGAGGTTGGCATTTTCAACCTTAATCCAGAACTTGTAAAAACTTTGGGCAGACTGAAATACAGAACAAGTTATGGACAAAATGTCCTCAAACACTCCATCGAGTGTTCAATCATTGCGGGCTTGCTTGCAAGCGAACTTGGAGCAAATGTGAAGATTGCAAAGCGTGGTGGCCTTTTGCACGACATAGGAAAGGCTTTGGACCACGAACTTGAAGGAACTCATGTTCAGATTGGCGTTGAGTTGGCAAGAAAGTATGGAGAAAGCGAGGCAGTTGTGCATTGCATTGAGGCTCACCACTTTAATGTTGAGTTTAAGAGCATTGAGGCTGTTATTGTTCAGGTGGCTGACGCAATTTCAAGTTCAAGACCTGGTGCAAGACGAGACAGTTTTGAAAACTACATCAAGCGTCTGCAACAACTTGAAGAAATCGCAAATGGTTTTGATGGCGTGGAAAAGTCTTATGCAGTTCAGGCAGGAAGAGAAGTCAGAATCATCGTTAAGCCAGAGCAAATTTCCGACAGTCAGGCGATGTTTATGGCAAAAGAAATTGCAACAAAAATTGAAAATGAAATGCAATATCCTGGTCAAATTAAGGTTAATGTCATCCGCGAAAGCAGATATACTGAAACCGCAAAATAACAATCGAGCTTTGCAGAATCATAATTAAAATAAGGAGGAAAATATGGCTGAAAAGAAAGAGAAGAAGAAAAAAGAACCTCGCACTTGGTCAACAACAAAAGTGCTTGATTGTGTGGCTTACTTTGCAATCATGTTTATTGCCATCGCACTGATTTTCAGGCTTGCATTTAGAGAGCACACACCAAGCGTTGCAAATGCGTTTGCTTCCATTGGCGAGTGTTTGGCGTATGTCATCAGCATACTTCTTGGCTTCTATTGGACAATGCGCAAGCGTGGCACTGGCTGGAATAAACGCAACATTTGGTGGCTTATTTGCTGGATTGTTGCAACAGTCGTAATCATCGTCATATATATCTTTGCGATTATTTAATGAGGGAAGATGAATAAAATTCCATATATAGTCACAGCAATAACAGTTTGTTTCGCTGGATTGTTTGCAATTCTAAACAGATTTTGGGCAGGCTTTGTGTATTTTGTGCTTGCACTGCTTTTGGCGTTGTCTTTGTTTTGGGCAGGGTGGTTTTTGTATAGATATTTCACCGATTTCAAGGCAGAACTTGAAGAGGGCTTTAAGCTCTTTAAGGCAGAAAAGATAAACAAAACACAAATCACCGCCGAAACCTTTGACCAAAATGAAAAAGCCTATCGAAAAAACTATTCAAAACATGTCTTTAAGGACAAATTCATGAAATGGTTTCAAATTGCCTTTTGTTTTGCACTTGCAGTCGCATTTATACTTGGCATGGTGTTTATTTAAAAAATGGCAGTTGATGCCATTTTTTTATTTTCGTCAAAATTTGTGAAAATGACATCAAAAAATTTGGTATTATATTTGTTTTTTGTTATAATTTATATGATTTTTGCGAGGTGATATGTTATCAAAAATTTTGAGTTTTGGTCTTGTTGGAATTGAGGGCTTTTCAGTTCAGATTGAAACAGACATCATTGGAGGTCTGCCTCATTTTGAAATTGTTGGGCTCGGAGACACTGCCGTCAAAGAATCAAAGGACAGGGTTAAGTCTGCCATAAGAAATTCTGGATTTGAATATCCTGTAAAGCACTACACAATCAATCTCGCACCAGCGGACATAAAAAAAGAAGGGCCTCTTTATGACCTCGGGATTGCCATGGGCATTTTGACGGCAACAGAACAGGTCAGAGGCCAAAAATATAAGGACTTTGTCTTTTTGGGAGAACTCTCTTTGGATGGCTCAATAAAAAAGGTCAGGGGAGTTCTTCCAATCCTCATCAGCGCAAGAAATCAGGGGTTTAAGAAGGTTGTTTTGCCATATGACAATGTTGAGGAAGCAAGTTATATCACCGGCATGGAAATATATGCCTTTTCAAAACTTAAAGGTGTTGTGGAGTTTCTTAATGACGAAAGCCTGACGCCTGTTTATCCAATAAAGACAAAGACATTTGAAGAAATTTCAAAACAGACTTCAAACAAACTTGATTTTGAAAATGTAAAGGGGCAAGCAGTGGCAAAGCGTGCCCTTGAAATTGCTGCCGCAGGTGGACATAATGTGCTTATGATTGGCCCTCCCGGAAGTGGAAAAAGCATGCTTGCGAAGTGTTTTTCAGGCATCTTGCCCGACCTGACATTTGAGGAGGCTTTGGAAGTGACAAAGATTCACTCCATTGCTGGCGAACTTGACCTTTCAAAAGGAATAATAACTGAAAGACCTTTCAGAACACCTCACCACACGGCCTCTTCCGTCAGTCTGACAGGTGGAGGAAATCACAGCAAACCAGGAGAGATAAGTTTGGCGCACAACGGTGTGCTTTATTTGGATGAGTTTCCAGAATATTCGAGGGCGCTGATTGAAACACTCAGACAGCCACTTGAAGATGGATATATCACAGTTGCAAGGGCAAATCAAACAATAACATATCCAGCATCCTTCACTCTTGTTGCAAGCATGAACCCTTGCCCATGCGGAAATTATGGCGCAAAAGACAGACAATGCACTTGCACGCCTGCACAAATTCACAAATATCTTTCCAAAATATCTGGGCCAATCATGGACAGAATTGATATTCAGGTTGAAGTTGACAATGTTACATATAAAGAACTTAACAACGCCGAAAAAGAAGAAAGTTCTGCCCAAATAAAGAAGCGCGTTGACAATGCTCGCTCAAAACAGTTGGAAAGATTTAAAAACAGCAAGACCTTTTGCAACGCAAAGATGTCTGTTCCACAGATGAAAAAATATTGCGTTTTGTCGCAAGAGTGCTCAAACCTTATGGAGCAGGCGTTTTCAAGCCTAAACCTTTCTGCCAGGGCACATGACCGAATTTTGAAGGTTGCCAGAACAATCGCCGATTTGGATGGCTGCCAAGACATCCTTCCTCAACATATTGCTGAGGCAATTTCCTATCGTGGTCTTGACCGCAAATATTGGAGTTTGTAGGGGGCTGTATGACGGAAAAAGAAAAACTGCTGGTCTTTATGTCGATGTATGAAGTTTCAAACAAAAAGCAAGAAACTTTGTCGGATTTTTTTGACGACTCCAAGGCTGTTGACGACATGGTTTTTGGCAAAGAATTTGAGGAAGTCCTCTCTGCCGAAGAAGTCAAGAAGTTGAGGGCTGGCTTTGATTTGCAAGCACTGAACTCTTCTGTGGAGAACATACAAAGGTCTGGCATCAAAATTTTGACAATCTTTTCTGAGGAATATCCACAAAAACTGATTGATTTGCCAGACAGACCACTGATTTTGTATTGCAAAGGAAACCTAAACCTTTTAAAAATGCGTGGAATTGCGATGGTCGGCACGAGGATGCCAACAAACTATGGCAAAATCATCACAGAAAAGTTTGCCAAGACCATTGCCGAAAACAACTTTGTTGTTGTCAGTGGGCTGTGCTATGGAGTGGACACAATTTCACACAAGGCCACTTTGAGCGTTGGCGGAAAGACGATTGCCGTTGTGGGAAGTGGCTTCAACAATATATATCCAGCAACAAACAATGCTCTTGCCGATGAAATTGCAGAGAAAGGCCTATTGATGAGCGAATATCCTCCATCTTTTCAAGCAAAGAAATATACTTTTCCAAGAAGAAACAGAATTATTGCAGGGCTGAGCGATGGGGTGCTTATCACGGAAGCAGGCTTGAAGAGTGGCACGGTTCACACAAAGGAATATGCGCTGGAATATGGCAGAGATCTGTTTGCCGTTCCTGGAAACATAAACAGTGGCAAGAGCGAACTTACAAATCATATGATTAAGACTGCTCAAGCAGAGTGCGTGACATCTCCAGAGGACATATTAAATTATTATGGAGTGGAAAAACAAGCAAAGGCAAACAAATACATTTCATTAAACATGGAAGAGCAAATGATTGTAAATTTGCTTGACGACGGAGAAAAGGATTTTGATTTCCTTTCACAAAAAACCAAAATTCCTACAAATATTTTGAGCAGTTGTTTGACAACTTTGGAAATTCGTGGTTTAATAAAAAAGTTGCCGGCGCAGACCTACGCACTATCTTAATACATAAAGGAGTTATGTTTTGAAACTTGTTGTTATTGAAGCC
>CANRLJ010000051.1 GCA_947631485.1 uncultured Clostridia bacterium
TAAGAGATTACATCACCAAAAACATTGAAGGAGATTGCTTGCTGGTTGTTGGCGACGATGAAATGTTGCGCCTGCATTTTCACACAAACACACCTTGGAAGGTGCTTGAATATTGTGATGGTCTTGGCGACATACAAGACATTGTCGTTGAAAACATGGAACGCCAGTCAAACGGCCTGAACGGTTAAAAAAAGTTAAAAAAAATAAAAACCATGCGTCTTTGCATGGTGTTTTAAATGTGCCAAGAAAAAGGAATAAGCGTCAGCAACAGCCCAGAGACAATTCCTATGACAAACTGCAAAAGCAAAATGCCCCCATTTTCCAGAGGGTGTTTTTTGTTTCTTGCAAACAAGATGACAAGCCCAACGCCCGCCCCCGCAGTCAGCCCAGCAACAAGTGCAGGGAAACTTAGGATTTGAACAAGATTTCCACCAACATTAACTCCCATAAACAGTTCCACCAAAAGAACAGAGGACGCACAATTTGGGATGAGTCCAACCAAACTTGCCAAGACAATTTGAAGATATATGTTTGTTGAAAGGAAGTTTTGCAAGACGCCTAGATCAACAGACTTGACAATCAGATTTATGAAAAATGTTGCAACAAAGATGTAGAGGATGATGCTGAACGTGTGAGAAATTGCATCAATCAAAATGCTGTCGCCACAACAATCGCTGTGATTGTGTCCACAACTGTCGGTATGGATATGCCCACACTCATGAAAGTGATGGTCGTCGTGATGCTCCTCCAAAACCTCTTCAAAGATGGCTTGTTGCCTCTTTTTCTTTTTGAAACCCATCAGCGAAAGGTCAATCAAATAACCCCAAAAAATCGCCAGAACAACCTTCACAGCAAGCAAAATTAACATATCCACAATTCTGTCCGTGTTTGAGAGCATGATTGGCAAGGCCTCATCAGAAGTTGCAATAAAGACAGCAATCAAAGTTCCAAGCGAGACTTTTCGTTCTGAATAAAGATCTGCAATGACGGAGGAAAACCCGCACTGTGGCACACAGCCCAAGCAAGAGGCATAAAACACGCTTGCCCTGTTTTTATGCGACAAAAACTGACTGAATTTGTGGCTGTGGTCGTGTGACAAAAACGAAACAAGAAGATAGGCGAGAAAAAGAATTGGCAGCACTCTAAGGCTGTCAGTCACAGCATCCCAAAGACTTTCAGAAAAAATCGTCATACTCCCCTCAAAAGTTTAATTATTATAGCACACAAAAAACAAAATTACAAATATTTTAATATTCAAAAAATTCTTGACTAAAAATGGCACATGTGATATACTTTAAGTTGATTAGTCAACAAGACTTTCAGGAGGACATCATGCAAGACAATTTTCTTGACATAAACCAGTTGTTGCTCATAAAGAAAATATATGCAAAACATATGAAGGAAAACAGCGAATTGTGTTCTTCGTTTGCGGTGTTTGCTGAGATTATGTCAAACAAAAAAATAGAGTCACAGCAAGAACTCACAAAACTTGTCGGTTGCAACAAGGCACACACAAGCCGAACTCTTCTTAAGATGCAACTGAAAGGGCTTGTGAAGTTGGGAAAGGACATCACCCTGACAAGCAAAGGCGAAGAATATGCTGGGAAGGTGAAAAGCCTCAAACAAGAATTGTATGACACCATGTTTGACGGTGTGACAGAAAAAGAGAAAGAGGTCTTTGCAAGAGTGCTTGACAAAGTGATAAAAAATTCAAAAGTCGTTTCATAGGGGAAGAAGATGGAATTAAAACTGATTCATGTAAATAAATATTATAAACTTTCAAATAAAGAAACTTTTCAGGCTTTGCACGATGTAAATGTGGAGTTTGAAAAAGGAGAACTTGTCTCTATTGTCGGCGAAAGCGGAAGTGGAAAGTCCACCCTCATGAACTTGATTGGCGGGCTTGACAGCGATTTTTCTGGAGACATAATTGCCGGCGGAGACAACCTGAGAAAACTGTCCGACAAAGAACTTGACAAATATCGTAAAAACCATGTCGGTTTTGTCTTTCAGTCGTTCAACCTCATCTCTCACCTTTCCATTTTGGACAATGTCACCCTTGCCCTCACCCTGTCAAATGTTGGAGAAAAAGAAAAGTTTGAAAGGGCAACTGCCATTTTGCAACGTGTTGGACTTTCCGACCAACTGAAGAAAAAGCCAACTCAACTTTCTGGCGGTCAAAAACAGCGTGTTGCGATTGCAAGAGCCCTCATCAACGACCCAGAAATAATCATTGCCGACGAGCCAACCGGCGCACTTGACAGCGGCACATCAATGCAGATATTGCAGATATTGAAAGAAATAGCCGACAGCGGAAAACTTGTCATCATGGTCACCCACAGCGAAAAAGTTGCCTCCATTTCTTCAAGGGTTGTGGAAATTTCTGACGGCAAAATCATTTCCGACCGCACAAACGAAAATTATGTAAGAGAAAACACAAAAACATCAAAAGAAAAGAAGGAAGAAAAGGAAGAGAGCATCGACGAAAAGTTTGCAGCAAAGACCGCTGCCAAGAGAGAGAAAAAGTCTTTCAGAAACTTCAAAGAAAAACAAAACTTGTCACTTTGGCAAGCCATACGCCTTTCCTTCCACAATATGTGGGCAAGCAAGACCAAAAACATCTTGATGTCCATAGGCGTTGCCATTGGCATCGGCAGTTTGGTTCTTATGATGTGCTTTTCAAGTGGTATAACCGACTTTATCGACGACACAATGAAGTCATATTCCGACCCAACAATCGTCACAATCAAAAAAGCCACAAACGGTTTGGCTGACGCCATGAAGTTAAATGAATTTTCAGAGCGTGAGATTGAAGTTTTGATGAACGGAAACGAAGGCGACGTCCAAGATGGCGAAGACGAGCTTATGGGGCTGAACAAATATTTGCAGTCAAAAGGAATCGACTTCAAAGTTGACGACGGCATGCGTGAAGACGGAACGATAGACAAAGAAAAAGCCACTTTGGTAAGAGGCATGCAAATTGTTGCATTGGGCATGGGTGGCATGGCCATTTACGACCCAGAAGATGTCTATAAAGAACAATTTGTATATCCTTCTCCCCAAGACCTGACAAATATAAGTGAGCAAGGTGCATATCAAGACATAGTATATCTCTACACAATTCCGCCATATTATTCCAATAAAAATGTTGAAAGGGGAGAGATGGCAACGTCAGATGGCGGTGTTATGTTTTCCAAGAGCATCGAGCGTATGTTTGCCAGCGCAAAAACAAAGACAGACGCCGTTGGAGCAGAGGTAAAAATTGCTCTTCAAATCAAAAACGAAATGGGAGAAGTGCAAACTTCCATGACATTTACAGACTTCACAAATAAAGCCGGAGAAGTTGAAAAATTAAAAATCACCGGAATTATGGACACTTCCGTGATGTCTGGCTTCAATGTTATGTTCATCGATTATGACTTTTTGCACCAACTGTTTGAAGAGAAGAAAGCCGGAGATTATTTTGCTCCAAACACCCTCTACATACAGACGGGCAGCGAAAAAATTGTCTCAGTGATAAATGAATATCTTGACACCTACTACAAAGGCAAATTTGCCGGTGCAATCGAGGCTCAACTTGCTGGCATGTTCAAGAGCATGACAAGTGTAATCGGCACAAGTTTGATTGTGATTTCTTTGATTTCATTGCTTGTTTCTGCAATGATGATTTTGGTTATGCTTTATATGAGCGTCACCGAAAGAACAAAAGAAATTGGCGTGCTAAAATCCATCGGTGCAAGAAGAAAGGACATCCGACGAATATTCACATCAGAGAGTTTCCTTGTCGGGGTTTTAAGCGGAATATGCGGAATAATTTTCAACCTGCTGCTAACCTTGATTGTGGTCATTGTGTTAAACAGCATGATAGGCCTTGCCCCAATCACATACAGATGGTGGTATTTCGCAGTGGCAATGGGCGTTGCAATCTTCATCAGCATGCTGTCCGGCTTGTATCCTGCAAACAAGGCCTCCAAACTCGACCCTGTTGAAAGCCTTAGAAGAGAATAGGTTTGAAGAAAAAGCATGCAAAACATAAAAAGATTTCTCAGCGAAAACGCTGACCTTAAATATGCTGACTTCAATCGTAAATTCATAAAATCAAAGCATATGATTGTGGGAGTCCGACTGCCAGTATTAAGAAAATATGCCAAAGAGATTGAGCCAGAATATATCGAACTTTGTGACGACAGCCTTCACGAAGAGATTTTGCTGTATGGCTTTTCTGCTGGAAACATAAAGGACGAAAAGGAACAACTTGAATACCTTGAAAATGTCCTGCCGTTCATCGACAACTGGTGCACCTGTGACTGCATTGTTCCAAGTTTAAAAACCCTAAACACTCCCACCGCATACGAATTTTTCATAAGGTTGCTTGACGATGACCGAGAGTTTTATGTGCGTGCTGGCATTTTAGGATTGATGAGATTTTTCATCAAAACCGACAAGATTGATGACATATTAAAACACCTGCGTGGCATAACCTGTCAAGCCTATTATGTCAAGATGGCAACGGCTTGGTTTTATGCAGAACTATGCACAATAAACTTTGATTTGGCACAAGCAGAAATCAAGCAAACAAAAGACGATTTCATCAAAAAAAGAGCAATCTCAAAGGCAAAAGAAAGTTTCAGATTGACAAAAGAGCAAAAAGAAATCTTATCTAGTATAAAATAAAATATATGGTGTAGTATGCTTGGCATAATACACCATATTTTGTTGTTTAAAACTTTTTATTTAATCACTTTCGCAATGATTCCGCCACCCAAACAAGTGCCGTCAGAAGTGTATAAAACCACAAATTGCCCTTCAGTAATTGCCCTTTGCTTTTCGCAAAAATCCACTCGTATCGTGTCCTTCCCTGTTATTGAAACATGCACCTTTTGGTCTGGCTGACGATAGCGAAATTTTGCAAAACAATCAAATTCTTTTTCAGTTGGAATATTTGGAATCCAATTAAAAGTGTCCGCTTCAAGCCCACTCGAAAACAACTCATCACACTCGCCCTGGCTTACATACAGGATGTTGTTTTTTAGATCTTTTTTAAGGACAAACCACCTTTGCCCATTGCCGTCCTGCCTGCCACCTATATTAAGTCCTCGCCTCTGTCCAATGGTGTAATACATAAGCCCTTCATGTCGGCCGACAACAGTTCCGTCAAGCGTGCAAATGTTCCCCTCCTGTGCTGGAAGATATTTTTTCAAAAACTTTCTGAAATTTCGCTCTCCGATAAAGCATATTCCTGTGCTGTCTTTCTTTTCGGCGGTGGAAAGCCCGAGTTCTGCCGCAATTTTTCGCACTTCCTTCTTTTCTATGTCAGCAAGTGGAAACAGACAAGAAGAAAGTTGGCTTTGAGAAAGTTGATTCAAAAAATAAGATTGGTCTTTTGACAAATCCTTCGCTTTTGCCAGATATGTCTTTCCGTCTTTTTGATATGTTTTGGCATAATGCCCGGTTGCAATCATATCAGCACCAAGTTTTCGCGCTTGCTCCAAAAATGGGCCGAACTTTATTTCTCTGTTGCACAAAACGTCCGGATTTGGCGTTCTGCCCGCCTTATATTCCGCAAGAAAATATGTGAAAACTCTGTCGTAATACTCTTTTGCATAGTTCACAGAAAAATATGGTATGTCAAGTTTGGTGCACACCCTTTTCACATCCTCAAAATCGTCCTCTGCAGTGCAAACGCCATCCTCCTGCCAATTTATCATAAAAAGCCCGATGACCTCGTGCCCCTGTTTCTTCAACAAGTATGCGGCAACACTGCTGTCAACTCCACCAGAAATTCCGACAACAACCCTCATTTCTTTCCCTTCCTTCCGCTTTTCACTGTTTTTGCATACTGATTTTTGACCTGTTTTATGTTTGTTGGCTTCTTGTGTTCTGGCGCATCTTTTTGCTTTTTAAGGTTTTCCTTTTCCGTCTTCAAATCTTTCTTCAATCTGTCAAAAACCTCAGTTCCTCTTTAATTCCCGCTTTGGGGTGTGGGGCTCTGCCCCACCGCCCCGCCTAGGGGCTTTCCGTTAGCTTGCGCCGCCGTCAGGCGGCTCGCCCCTAGGAACCCTTCGGGCGCAAAAGTTGAAT
>CANRLJ010000052.1 GCA_947631485.1 uncultured Clostridia bacterium
TTTTGCCTTGGAACTTTGCCGCATGTATTCTCATTATGCCGAAAGAAATAATTGGAAAGTGGAATACATCGACACAAACGAAACAGAGATTGGCGGAATTAAGGAAGCCACAATCATGATTAAGGGCAAAGGGGCATATTCAAGACTTAAATATGAAAGCGGCGTCCATAGAGTTCAAAGAGTTCCTGAAACAGAAAGCCAAGGGCGTATTCACACCTCAACTGCCACGGTTGCTGTGCTTCCTGAAGTTGAGGATGTTGACTTTGAAATTTTGGACAAAGACCTCCGCATTGATACATATCACTCGGGCGGCGCAGGAGGTCAAAATGTAAACAAGGTGGAAACGGCAATCAGAATAACCTATCTTCCTCTCAACATTGTGGTCACTTGCCAAGATGAGCGCTCACAACTGAAAAACAAAGAAAAGGCATTTAATATCTTAAGGTCGAAACTGTATGACTATTATGAAGAGCAAAAGATGAGCGAATACGACGCAAACCGCAAGAGCCAGGTTGGAATAGGAAACAGAAACGAAAGAATCCGCACATACAACTATCCACAGGGCAGGGTGACCGACCACAGAGTTAATGTGACATCATATGACCTTACGGGGGTTTTGAACGGCGACATCGACGAGTTTATTGATGCAATGATTTTGAAAGAGAGAACAGAACTTTTGGAAAAAGCATAAAAAACAAGCAAATTGGCTTGTTTTTTTTGATTGTTTAGGTATTGACATTGCCATCGGCTGGTGATATAATTTGCAACAAATGGAGGCGAAAAATGTCGAGAGTATATGACCTGAGTTGCATTTGGCACACCTATGAGGACATTTTAAGAAAAGGGCAGACAATGGACAAGTGGCTTGGACGAATTGTTTGTGACGAGCACGGATTTTTCAATGGCGTATTGCAAGAGCCAAACGAGGAAGGCTATGTGATAACGGACTATATTGTTGGCTTTTTCGATGAGGACGAGGGGATTTCCATGATTAAAACATCTTTGCTTCAAAGACAACTTTCTGAGGACTATTCTCTCTCCAAAGACAAAGACGGAGGCTATGGCGGAGCAGTCAGCATCATCGCACCTGTTTCAAGGGGGCATGGAAGGTATAAAGTGACGGAAACTGAGGTTGCTGGTGCAAGAATAAAGGCAAAGGAAGTTGACCTTTCACCAGAGGAATTCAACAACACACAAAGACAAATTGAGGATGCCAGACAATATATGATAAAAAGCCCATTTGCTCAAAGACTCATCGGCTTTATTGAATTTAGATATGAAGTTGTGAGAAATGCTTTTGACAAGATTACTGAAATGTTGACAGAGGCCATTGAAAAAGGGAAAAAATAAAAAAAGAGGGACACCTCTTTTTTTAAACGAAATTTCTGAAACAATTACAGCCCTGGGTGTTTACAAAATTGTTGTTTGAGTTGTTGTTTGACAGCCCAAGAAGCAGAAGAAGCAAGATGTTTGTGTTTGTTGCAAGATTTGTATCATTGTTGCTGCTTAAAACCGACAACAAAAACACCCAAAGAAAATCATTTGACATAATAAATCCCCCTTTTGACAAAATATTGCATTTTTAGTCAAGATTAGGGTTTACAACCCTTTGACTTTTCTTCTTTTGTAAGTCAAAATAGTTGTTGTAAGCGTTACGTTTTTTAGATATGCCAGACAGCAAAAAAATGTGTCAAAAGTGAGGAAATATGAACAAACTTATCAGAATATCCGAAAGAAACAAGTTTGAGGTGCAGGATTTGATACCCGACGACGACTGCATCAACAAACTTGCAAACTATTTTCAAAATTATTCCGACCAAACGAGAATAAAAATCTTGTCCGCGCTTTCAATTAAAAATTTGTGCGTAAACGATCTTTCCAAAATATTGGGAATAAATCAAACGACAATTTCGCACCAACTTAAAACATTGAAAGACCAAAATATGGTGGAATACAGCAGGGAGGGAAAGGTTTTGATTTATCGTCTGAAAACACAGGCAATAAACGATATGATGATGTATGCAGTGAAAATCTTGTCATAACTCAAAATGCTTGACAAAGAGGCTGTTTTTAAGTAAAATTGCCATGTATGAAAAAGAAACTTCTTTTGCACTCTTGTTGTGGACCATGTTCAACCGTTGTCATAGAGCGTCTTAAAGATGACTATGACGTTTGTCTTTTTTATTACAATCCAAACATCGAGCCAGAGGAAGAATATCAAAAAAGAAAGCAAGAAGAGCAAAAAGTTTGCAAGCATTTTGGCGTTCCTTTCATTGAGGGAGAATACGACAACGCTGGTTGGCTTGAATTTGTGAAGGGGCTTGAAAAAGAAAAAGAGGGCGGAGCAAGGTGTGCAAAATGTTTTGAATATCGCCTGAAGAAGACGGCGGATTATGCCAAAGAAAATGGGTTTGATTTGTTTGCAACAACCCTTTCAGTGAGCCCTCACAAAAACACTTTGCTCATCAATAAAATTGGCGAAGACATAAAAAACAGCAAAAAAATCGATTTTTTGACAGAAAATTTCAAGAAAAAAGACGGATATTTAAGAAGCATACAAATTTCCAAGGAGTTGGGTTTGTATCGACAAAACTATTGTGGCTGTCATTTTGCAAGGGGCGTGGATGAATAATAATTTTGACAAAAACTTTATTCAATACAGTGATAAGGCAAAGAAGGAAGAGACAAAAAGCATTGCCTTATATTTGACTGTGCACATAACTTTTTATATTATCATCTTGTTTTTTGCCGTGTTTTTCAGTTGGTACACAGTTTTCATCTCAACTCACAGTTTCTACACAATCAGTGGTGAGTCCATGATGCCAACTTTCAACGCCCAACTTGAAGATTCCAAGGCAGAGGACAAAGAAAAAGTTTCTTATGATGCGATTTATGTTGACAGATCCACCAGGGCAAAAGTTTTTGATGTCATCGTGATGAGAGAGCAGGTTGAGGGCTCTTCCGTCTCAGTCATAAAAAGGCTTATGGCGGAGGGCGGAGACTATATTTCTCTTGCTCTTGACAACAAAAGCAATCAAGTTCATTTTTACAGAATTGCAAAGGATGCCATTTTGGGCGAAGTGAGCGATGAAGAGGCAATGCTTGACGAGACGACAAACATAAATGGCTATCATATAAAAGACCAACAAGAGTGGACAAACAAATTTTTCTTCAGCGAAATATATGACACAACCGAGATTGGTGACTATAAATATGTTTCAAACTTTGTTTCATACTACATGAATTTATCCAACCAAGAGGTGACATTGCTTCAAGGAGGGCAGAACCTTGCCAAAAGAAGCGACATATATGTGTCCGAAACCGGCCTTGTGTATGTGAAAGTGCCTGAGGGAAAGATTTTCTATCTTGGCGACAACAGGGCAAACAGCAGAGACAGCATGTGGTACACAGAGTTTTGTGATGAAAAAAACATCATAGGCCGCGGCGAGATTGTTGTTAAAGACTACAACTTTGCAAACAGAATTTGGGAAGTTGTGAAATTTTATTTCAGCGAAGTTGAGAAATTTTTTGCTAAATAGTTAAAATCGTTTGGAATTTAGGCACATTTGTGCTATTATGAAAATAGCATTAAGGATGCAAAATAAAAAAAGGAGAAAAATTTTATGAATAAAGGTGAATTCGTTAAAGCAGTTGCTGAAAGAGCAAATTGCACACAAAAAGACGCAGGAGTTGTTTTTGACGCTATGATCGACACAATCGTTGCTGTTCTCAAGAAAGGCGAAAAAATTCAAATCCCAGGCTTTGGTTCTTACGAACTCGTAACAAAGAAAGCAACAACAAAGGTTAACCCTCTTACAAAGAAGACTGTTAAAGTTGCTGCTTGCAAAATGCCAAAATTCAAATTTGGCAAAAGCTTCAAAGCCGTTTTCAACGCTTAATTACTCTTTCAAAAGATGCTTTAAAATTCAATTATATAGCGTAAAAAACACCAGCCCATGCTGGTGTTTTCTTTTTAATCGTGATTGCAGTTGCAGTCGCGCATTTCCTTTTCAAAATCAATTATGACAAAGCCTTGCGGCATGCTGCAAAGAGGACAGGTCTTCCAAGCCTCTTTTGAGATGCTGACATGCCCACAGTTTGAACACTTCCACTCTGTTGCGGACTTTCTTTTATACATCTTGCCAGCGGAATACAGCGAAGAGAGATATTTCAATATCTCATGATGCGTGGCCTCAACTTTGGCGACAAATTCAAAAGACTTTGCAATTTCATCAAATCCCTCATCTTTGGCAATGCGTGCAAAACTTGGATAGATGTTGTTTGCCTCCGCCTCTTCAATCTTGCTTTCTTCAAGCAGACTGTTTTTAAGTTCGGGCTCATCAAAAGGATAGCCCGCCTCAATTGAAATGTTCTTCACATTTCCACCACTCATCTGCAAAATGTGGTCATAGAACACCTTTGCGTGTGCCATTTCGTTTTTTGCCAAGGTTTTAAGCGTGTCGGAAATAAATTTTTGCTGGTCCTGCATTGCCATCTTTGACATAAATTGATATCTTGCTCCGGCCTGACACTCTGCCGAAAAAGAGCGTGCAAGATTTGTTTTTGTTACACTTTCATTGAAATTCATATTTTTCTCCTTTTACAAGAACTAATATTGACATAAAATTTATGTTTAAACATTTGCTTTTTTTCAGTTTTTTGTTTAGAATAAAAAAAGGAGAAAATTATGTTTATTGGAGATAGAGGTCAGCCAAAACAGTTCACTTACACCCGAAGAAATTATGATGTCATAATCGACAACGAAAAATTGACGCTTTTAAAACTCAATCAAAACCTTGGGTTTTACAATATCATTGGACAGGGCAAAATCAAGGACACCGAAATATATTATGACACTGAAAAGAAACTTCTTTCAGGTGCGGGCTTGTTGCTCAGGAAAAAAATCACCCCAAAGCGAACTTATTTTTCTTTGGTCAGAATAAGTGGCATGGACAACATAGAAAACCGCGAGAAAAAATCCTTTTTGGGCGAGTGCGAAGAGGGTGACAATCCAAGTGACTTTCCAGAGCAAATTGCCGAAGAGATAAACAGAATTTTCAACAATCTCTTCACAATCAATGTTGTGGACATAGTCAAACACTGCTCACCTTATATAAGAATAGACATCTCCGGCAACAGATACAAATTGGTCAGCGGGACGGGTTGCGAGGCAGAAATCACATTTGAAACGCTGAAAATCCGAGATATGCGCACAGGTCGAAAAGCCAAAAGAAGAAACTTTTCTATCGAGATGGCAGATGACGCAAACTACAAGAAGGAAAGAGAGGAAATTTTGGATGTCATTGACAGGCATTGCAAAGAGGTGTTCTTTGTCAGAAGAAACAGGTTTGAAATTGCCGAAGCCACAGTTGTGAAGCCATATGAAATTGCTGCCGCAGAATTTGAAAAGGCGCAGGAAAACGGCGAAAAGGTGAAAAAGAAGAAGTCAAAGAAAGACCTTGAAGAAGAATTTAAACAACAAGAAGAAACCACTAATCAATAGTGGTTTTTTATTTTGCCCAGCATTTAGAAAAAGAAAAGTGCATAAAATAAAAGGTGAAGAAAAACAACCTAAACTTTTTTACAAAACTTGCCTATGGTGTCGGCAATTTGGGTTATGGCTCAATGGGGCAGACGGTGAGCAGTTTTATCATGTTTTTTGGGACAAGCGTGTTGGGGTTGCCGGGCATTTTGGTGGGCACAACCATTGCAATAACATCACTTTGGGATGGGCTTTCCGACCCACTTGTTGGATATCTTTCTGACAAAACACGAAGCCGATTTTTTGGCAGGCGGCTTGGACATATGCTGTTTGCAAGTTTTGCCCTTGCCCTAAACAACATTTTGCTTTGGCTTTGTCCAAGCAGTTCCAATCAAGCAGTGCTGATTTTGTGGTTGTTTGGATTTTTGATATTGCAAGAAACTTTTAACACCTTTTTTGCAACCCCATATGCCGCACTTTGCATTGATATTGCACCCGACTACAACGACCAAACAAAGATGCAGGG
>CANRLJ010000053.1 GCA_947631485.1 uncultured Clostridia bacterium
CGTGGTGTATTATGCCGTTGAATAATACACAATATTTAGAAAAGCCCGTCCACAAACTCTTGCACATTAAACTTGTCTAAGTCCTCAACTTTTTCGCCCGTGCCCACGAACACAACAGGCAATTTGTATTCTTTTTCAATGGCAATCACAACTCCGCCCTTGGCAGTTCCGTCAAGTTTTGTAAGCACTATGCCATCGATTTGGCAGTATTCAGAAAAAGCATTTATTTGGCTTAAAGCGTTTTGTCCTGTGGTTGCATCCAGCACGATGAAGTTGTATTTGTTTGCATCAGGATATTCTCGTGAGATGATTTTGTCAATCTTTTGAAGTTCTGACATAAGGTTTGTCTTGGTGTGCAATCTGCCTGCCGTGTCAACCAACAAAACATCCGTCTTGTTTGCCTTTGCACTTGCAATGCCATCATACACCACTGCAGCCGCATCTGCCCCCTCTGCGTGTTTGATTATTCTTGTTTTTGTTCTTTCTGCCCACTCAGTCAGTTGATTTGATGCAGCAGCACGAAAGGTGTCTCCCGCAACAAGAGTGACAGACTTTTTCTGTCTTTTAAAATAGTCTGCCATTTTGCCTATGGTTGTGGTTTTTCCAACGCCGTTCACCCCTATTATTGTTATGATGGCTGGATATTGTATATCAATTTGTGGAGCATCTGAAAAATAACTTTCAATAATCTCCTTTAAAACGCCCTTAACTTCCTCCGCCTTTCTTATCTTTCGGCTGTGGCACTCATCACGCAACTCCTCCACAATTTCAAGCGATGCCTTAACACCAATGTCGCAAGAAATCAAGATGTCGGTCAGGTCATCAAAAAGTTCGTCATCAACTTCGCCGTGGCTTAAAAGAGCATCAATTTTTCTGTTGAAGGCGTCCTTTGTTTTTTTCAGCGCACCTGCAATCTTTTTAAAAAGCCCCATTATTTTTTGTCCTCCTCCTGTTCAAGTTTAATTGCGTCAGCCAATTTAACGGAAACAATCTTTGAAACGCCTTTTTCTTCCATGGTCACACCATAAAGACTGTCAGAAAGTTCCATTGTAGGTTTTCTGTGAGTGATGACAATAAACTGAGTGGTCTGAGACAACTTTTTAAGATACATTGCAAATCTTTCGATGTTTGCATCATCAAGAGCCGCCTCAATTTCGTCCAACAGCGAAAATGGCAATGGTTTAAGCCTGAGAATTGCAAACAGCAGCGCAATTGCGGTCAAAGTCTTTTCGCCACCTGACAACAAGGATAGTTTGTTTGCAGCCTTTCCTGGCAGTTGCACCATAATCTCAACGCCGGCATTAAGAGGGTCTTGGTCGTCTGACTCTGTCAACTCAAGTCTTGCATTTCCGCCGCCAAACAACTCTCTAAACACAACTTTAAAACTGTCGTTTATCTTTGAAAATTCGTCATTAAACTTGGTCAGCATCTCTGTTGACAAATCTTTGATAATCTTCACAAGGTCGTCCTCTGCCTTTCTTAGATCATCGGCCTGAGTCGTCATGTCGTTGTATCTTTCAAGCAGCGCCGAGCAATCCTCTATTGCGTGCACATTTACATAGCCCAAGGCAGAGATGTTTCTCTTTAATTTGTTGATTTCAATCAATGCCTCTTTGATGTCAAAGTCTGGACGTCTGAATTCCAAGCATCCCGAATAGGTCAAACTATATTCCTCATAGATGCGTTCTTGCATGTTTTCAAGTTCTGTGTCCACCTTAGAGAGGTTTGCCTCTTCTTTGTATTTTTTGTCATTGACTTTGGCAATTTCTTCCATCACCATCGTCTTTGTTTCGTCAAGTTTTTTGATTTTTTCAGAAATCAAAATCTTTCTGTTTTGCAACTCTTCCTTTTCTGACCTGATTTTTTGCAACTGGTCTTTGGCAAGTGATGGCCCAGCATTTTCAATCTTTTCTTTAATCATGCTCTCTGCATTTGCAACAAACTTTTCATTTTCTTCCAAATGCTTCTTCAAAGCGTCAATATTTGAAAGTTGTTTGTCTTTTTCAAGCAAAAGTCTGTTTAATTCTTCGTCCAAAGACTTAATCTTTTCTTCGCAGGATGCAATTTCCACTTTGACAGTCGTCATGTTTGCAACAATTTCATCCCTTTCGGCACGGATTTTGTTGTATCTCTCCTGACGCTGTTTTGCAAGCATGTCAGTGTCCTCCTTGTTTCCGCTCAACGCACTCTGAACAAGGCTTGTCTGTTTCAGTTCGCCATCAATCAGTTTCAACTTGTTCTCAACGGTCGTCCTCTCTTTTGTCAGGACATCAAGTTCATCTTCCAAATCCTTGATGCTGGTGTTTAAAGACTCAAGTTTTTCCTGTTCTTTGGCAAGTTTTATTTCAAGTTCGTTCTTTTGGTCGTTTATTCGCTTTTCTTCCGTTTTAGAGCCATTTAAATCGACTTTAAGATACTCTATCTTGTTTTTCATCTCATAGATTTTCACTGTGAGGTTGTCAATTTCGTTTGTAGTCGTTTCAATTTCTCTCTCACGGGAAATCAGATTGACGGCCTCGCTCTTTTTGCTTCCGCCAGTCAAAGAGCCTTGTGTGCTGACAATGTCTCCCTCAAGTGTGACAATCCTGAAGGAATATCTGTTTTCTCTTGCAAGGTTCACGGCGGTCACCATGTTGTCAACAACAACAGTTGCTCCCAACAGATTGCTGATGACATTGTCAATCTTCTTATCATAAGAAATCAGCTTGCTTGCAACCCCAAACACGCCTTTTCTTCCGGCAAATGACTTGTCATCCAAATCTCTTCTCTTCATGCTTGAAATAGGAAGAAATGTGGCGCGTCCAAATTGGTTTTGTTTCAGATATTCAATCAAATCCTTAGCACCATTTTCGTCAAATGTGACGATGTTTTGAACAGCATTTCCCAAAGCAACTTCAATTGCAGTTTCATATTGCGCGGGAACTTTAATCAGCGAGGCAAGCACGCCCACCATCTTGTTTTTGATGGCAGAGTTCTTTTCGCTTTCCTTAAGAATTTTTTTGACGCTGTAGGCATATCCCTCATATTCCGCCTGCATTTCGGCAAGCAGTTTCTTTCGGTTTTCATACACCTTAACCTGCGTAATCATATTTGCTCTTTCGTTTTCAAGGTCGCCAATGTCACGCGTGGCAACAAATATTCTTCCGGAAATTTCCTCCGCCTCTTTTTTCACTTTCTCATATTCTTTGGATGCCTCGGAGATGATGTCTTGGCTTGCTTTTTGCACCTTTTTGGTTTCTTCCAATTTTTCAGAAGTGTCCTCAATATTCTTTGTCAAAGTGCCTCTGTTTTGCATCAGCAGACCCTTTTCGGTCTCCAGCCTTGAAACATTGCTCTTAACATCCGAAAGAGAGCCCAAAGTTTCAATAATCTTTTGTTGCGACAGGTCGGTTTCTGTTTCGGACTGCGACATCTCATCAACAATTTTCAAGTGTCTGTCTGACAACTCTTCATATGACAGGTTGAGCGAGTCTCTTCTGCCTTGCAAATAAAGTTTTTCCTGTCTCTTTTCGTCCATCTGTTCATCACAAGTTTCAATCATTGTGTTTGCATTTGTGATGTCCAAATTTATTCTGTCATTTTCCTTTAATGTGTAATTTATCTTTTCACGCGCAACCTTGGTCTCGCCTTCCTGTTTTTCAAGTTCAACAGTAAGTTTTAGAAGTTCGTCATTAAGTTTCTCAATTTTTTTGTCGTGAGAAGAAAGGTTTTCCATCTCGTCGTTGTAGGATTTTGAAGTGTTTTCAAGGTCAACCTGACGGGCAAACAACTCTTCCTCAATGGCCTGCATCTTCGCCTTTATTTGCTCTTTTGCTATGTTTGCATTTTCATACTGAAAGACATATGCATTAACTTCAAGGTCCTTCAACTGCCCCTTATATTCAAGATATTTCTTTGCGTCCTCAGCCTGTTTGCGTAAAGGCCCCATCTGACGGTCAATTTCCGACCTTATGTCGTCAATTCTTGTCAAATTGTCACGTGTTCGCTCCAACTTTCTTTCCGCCTCGTCTTTGCGCGACTTAAACTTGGCAATTCCTGCTGCTTCCTCAAACATGGCACGCCTGTCTTCAGGCTTTTCGTCAACAATTTCACTGACCTTGCCCTGCCCAATGACAGAATAACCATTTTTGCCAATTCCGCTGTCAAACAACAGGTCGGTGATGTCACGCAAACGGCATGTGTTTCGGTTTATGAGATATTCACTCTCGCCCGAGCGATAGAGTTTTCTTGTGATGCTGAGTTCGTCATATTCAATATTAAAAAATCTGTCCGTGTTGTCAAAAGTAAGGGTGACCTCGCAATAGGAAAGACTCTTTCGCTTTTCTGTGCCCTTAAAGATGACATCTTGCATGTTGTCGCCACGCAAACTCTTGGCACTCTGTTCTCCAAGCACCCATCGAATTGCATCCGAAACATTGCTTTTTCCACAACCGTTGGGCCCAACAATGGCAGTAAAACCGCCATTAAACTCGATGACAGTTCTGTCTGCAAAAGATTTAAACCCGACCATTTCAATTTTTTTAAAATACATAATTCCACCTAACTAATTTAAAAAAGTTATTTTAATATAATCAATCCTCAAACAATTTTTTCAGTGCCACACACGCACAATTTTGCTCTGCCTTGGTTTTGTCTTTGCCATAGCCTGTGGCGATTAAATCTTCGTCCATAAAAAACTTTGCCTCAAAATATTCGCCATTTTTCACAGTCTCATATTTCATTGTGCACTTGAAATTTGCTTGAACAAGTTCTTGAAGTTGAGACTTATAGTTATCGTCGATGGCGGTCTCAAAGTCTGCCACATGAACATTGTTTACAATAAATTTCTTTGCCTGTTCCAATCCAGAATCAAGATATATGGCTGCGATGATTGCCTCCATGATGTCCCCTTTGATTGCAGGAGTGATTTCGTTGTTTAAACTTTTGCCTGCAATGACAAACTCGGACAAATCCAACTCATCAAAAACCTCCGAAAGATGCTCCTCCGAAACATAGTGAGACCTCAAAACAGTAAGCCTTCCCTCTTGGTCTTTGCAGTGCAAAAACAGATATTCTCCAACAACAAAATTCAGGATGCTGTCCCCCAAGAACTCCAAGCGTTGATAGTTGTTTTTCGATTTTGAAGGGTGCGTGAGGGCCCGTGTGATGAGTGTCTTGTCCTTAAATTTGTAGTTCAACTTTTCGTCAATCATTGTCAACCTCACCTGTCTTTTGAGACACCAACGCCTCAATCTTTTCGTTTAGTTTGTTTTCATAAAGTTTCACAACCTGCAATATTGTGTTGCAAAACACATCTCTGTTTGCTGTTCCGTGGGTCTTGACGACAAGTTTCTTACAGCCCAAAAATGGTGCGCCGCCATATTTATTTACATCCATCTTTGCCTTTAAGCCCTTAAATTTTTTCATCAAAAGTGCTCCAAACATTGTGAAGATGTTTTTCTTTGCCTCTTTGTTAATCATTGCGGACATGCCCTTGGCAACACCTTCCACACTCTTCAAAAGCACGTTTCCGGCAAAGCCATCCGCAACAATGACATCAACATCGCCCGACATGACGTCCCGCGCCTCGACGTTTCCGACAAAATTGATTGGAAGCTTTTTGAGAAGCGGAAAAGTCTCCTTGCAAAGTTCGTTGCCCTTGTGCTCTTCCGCGCCAT
>CANRLJ010000054.1 GCA_947631485.1 uncultured Clostridia bacterium
CCCAAGCATGCTCTTATAAAAACTTTCAAGCGAACTGTCCGCCGCATAGATATAGTCCGTGTTAAATGCCACCAAATCCGAAACTTTGATGGAACTTTCGCTGTCCAACTTTTGTGCCGCCTTCAAAAAATCCTGAGCGGACTTGTCGGTGGCAATAAGCCTCACAGATGTTGTTATGTCCTTGTTTCTTATCAAATAGTCCAAATATATCGAAATTTCGTCATCAAACAAAGCCTCGTTAAGCGCAATCAGTTTGAGATGCGACAGCCCAATCTGTCGTCCAAGTTCAAGTCCGCCAAAATCCATGGCCTCGGCAATGCTTCTGCCCTTTGAAGAAATCACCTTATATTTTTCCGCAAACCCCTGCTGAGCAATGGGAATAAAAGTGAGAAAAGACACTTCAAACTGGTCCTCACCCTCGTCAATCTTGTCAATTCCAAGTGCGGTCACAATGGCATATTGGCTTATTTCTGCCGTCTTTCCAAGTGCCGGCAAACTGAAAAACACAAACATCACCAAAAAGATAATCAGCATGGGAGTTTTCAGCGTTTGCATAAAAAAATGCTTCATGTCTTAACCTCCCTCTTTCTGCGTCTGACAAACAACAAAAGCACAAATGTCGGAAGCACAACAAAAGGAAAAGCATTAAAATATGGCAAAAGATTTTGTCCAAAAAAGACCGCGCCGTCCAAGTTTGTGATGAAGAAATTTATTATTATCAGAAACAAGATGTTAAATGTCAAAACCGAATACAATACATCAAGTTTTTTAAATACTCCACAAAAGGAAAACATGAAAACTTTAAGGTATATTGCAAGTTGAAAATATGTGTAGAGGATGATGACCACCATAGATATCAAATCAAGCCTGCCCAACCCCTCATATTCCTTGACAAAACTCATTATTTCAAATATGGCAAAAGGGTGCATAAAGCATGTGTGACTGTATGAAAGAATAAAGACAAAAGTTATGACGCAAACACAAAGCAAAGCAAGTGCAGAAAGGATGAAAATTGGCTTCCACTGCCCCCTTTCCACTTTCACTCTGTCAATTATCATAAACAGCAAAATGCTGTCGCCAAATGGTGCGAAATTCTTGAAAAAAGTGGAAAAAAACATGGTGGCGTTCGTCTGAAAAAGAAGCGGGTTGCTGTCAATTCCAAAGCAGCCCACAACAATGCAAAAAACGGTGATAAGAAAGATGACCGGCAAAAAGAGTTGGGCTGTTCTTCCAAGCACTCTCAGACCACAAATTGCCAAATGATTTATGATTGGAAGAAGTGCAAACAGAAAGACAAAATTTTGAGCATTTTTGTATATCATATTCCGAAAGAAGATAAATGTCACATTGTAAAGCAGCACTGCCTTTGCCAAGAAATACACAGAAAAAAATATGTAAATCAAAATCTGAACAACCTTGCCAAAGCGTGCCGACAGAATTTCCTCAAAAGACTTGTCCGGAAAACGCATTTTGACCTTATAAAACAAAAACAACAGCCCAAACTCCAAAAAACTTGCAATGATAGGAATTAAAAAAGCCTCAAACTTTGCCCCTTCATACAAAAGTGACGGCAAGACAAGCACCTTGTTTGCAAACAACAAAATAAACAGCAAAATTCCCGTCTGCCACGCGGTTATGTTTCTGTCAATTATCTTCATTTATCCTCTTCCTTTTGGCTGTTTTAAATGACTTTGGCCTGTTTTCCATGCTTGAAAGAGGCACTTTAAGCAATCCATCCTTGTTGTCAGAAAAGATGAACGGAGAAAATGGTGCAAGATATGGTGCATCAAAATTTTCTATGGTGTTTGCATAGGCAAGAAAATATATGCACGCGCCAATCAATCCAAGCAGCCCCAAAGACGCCCCAACCAAGATGAATATGTATTGCAACAGCGTGATTTGAGAGGACTGCTCTGGAACTGTGTATATTGCAATTTTTGCGATGGCAACCACAATGACAGTTGGAGGTGACAAAAGCCCTGCCTTCACCCCTGTGTCGCCCAAAATGAGCGCTCCAACGACGGATGTGGCAAGCCCCAAATAACTTGGAAGCCTTAGGCTGACCTCATACAAAATTTGAAAGAGCAAAGAGATGAACAAGATTTCAATCAAAGGCGTAAACGGAACTTGTTGGGTGCTGTCTGCAATGGTGATGAGATATTTCATAGGCAAAATATTGTAGTGAAAAAGTTGCAAAGCAATGTAAATGCCCTGCCCCAAAACTGCCATCAAAATTGCCACCAATCTGATGAATCTCAGCAAGGTTGAATAGGTGTAATTTGTGTAATAATCGTTGCTGTTTTGCAAATCTTCCAAAAAGACAAACGGAACGGTGAGAACAATTGGAGAATTGTCCACAATGATTGCCACCCTGCCCTCAAGCATCTTTGCGGCAATGATGTCCGGCTTTTCCGACTGGCCAATCTGTTTTAGAAAGGAATTTGGTCTGTTTGAAAGCAGGTCAACAAGATAATAACTGTCCACAATTCCATCGATGTCGATGGATTTCAACTTTTGTTTAACTTCTTTTACAATCTTCTTGTCAACAATTCCGTCAAGATATGACACAACAACCTGTGTCTGTGTGCTTTTTCCTATGAAAAGCGACTCAAAGACCAAATCCTCGGAGTGGAAGCGGCGTCTGAGCAGCGTCATGTTTGTCTTATAATCCTCAGTAAACCCCTCGCGAGGCCCCAATATTACAGGAGATGTCGGTGGCTCTTGTGGAGAACGCGTGTTAAAACTTAAAATGTCCACCGCAAGCACCCGCTTGCTGTTTGAAATGAATATCAAAACCGAGCCTCCAAGCACCTTTTTTGTGAACTCATCCTTTTGACACTCCGAAACATCATTTGCCTTGACAATTTCTGCCAGACTTTCGAAAGAAAGTGGCATTTCAAAGTTTGAAATTGGCTCAAAGAGGGCTTGAGAAAAAATGAGATTGTCCGTCATGCTTTTAAGATAGACAAACCCAACAATCACATCTTTTTTTTGAATAATTCGACTTGTTATGTCGATTGAGTTGTGCAACTTTTGCTTAATTTCCTCAATTTGTTTTGAAACGTCCAAGCCCCTCTCCTTTCAAAACTATTATGAAGAAAATAAACAAATATATTCTAGTTGATTTGCACCTTTGTGCTGGCCTTGATAAATCCGTTGTCGGAAGAGCAAATCTCAACCTTGTTTTCTGAAAAATCCATGTCTTTTAAAAGAGCGGAGGCATCAAGAAAATAGTTTGCTGTGTCACTTTCGCCTGCCTGAATTGTCAGTTTCAATTCGTCATTGACAAAAATCTGAAACTCCTTCACCTTTTGAGTGCACTGAACAAACAAAAATCCGCCTTCATTTGTGACATTTGAAATTTCATTTTGCCTTTCAATGACAAATTCTGCACCCTCTCCAAACTCAGATGGCAAAACCTGCACATTGTTCACCCCAGCATTGATATAAACCTTATATTGTCCAGCGTCAAGGCTGCTGCAAGAAAAGTGGTTTTCGCTTATGGAGTCTCTCAAAATTTCTCTGCCTGTGGCGTCAATCAAAACATATGTGTAAACCTCAGCACCGTCAACAGCGTTCCAAGTCAGCGTTTCATCTTCAAATTTTACTTTGTCATATTCCACCGAGCCCTCAAATTGGTCTGAAATCTTCCATGTGTAAGTGCCAGAATACTTTCCTCTTGCACCATTTTCTGCAGTGAAACATACAGAAAAACGATAGTCATCATCAAGGTCAAATTCCTCAACATCGCCAAGATTCATGTTGTTTTCTTTGGTTGAAAAATTTAGGATTGCCAAATATTGGTCACCGACAAACTTTTCAACTTTAAAGTTGTAATAGTAGTTTGGGTTATAGTTTGTAACAAGGTGATATTCCCCGCCCACTTGCTCTACATGAGGCACATTTGGAACATCCTTAATGCTGCCAAATCCAAAAAAATATGTCACAAGCCCAACGACAACAGCCACAAAAGCCAAAACGCAAAAGGAAACGGCAACAATTTTTCTTGTTTTCATAAAAATATTATAAACAAAAGTTATACAATTTGCAATTTTTTTGACAATTTTAACAAAAAAATGCAAATAATTTTAAAAGGTGTATTGACAAATAATTTTCGGTATGATAGAATATAGATAGTTTTGGAGGTTTTATATGAGAAATTTATTAGGTGCAGTTTCAAGCGGGTTGAGTTTTGAAAACCTAACAGGAGAAGGATATGCAGCGTTTGTGCTTGCAATCATCTTCACAATTATATGTCTATCAGGATGCATAGTGTTTGCTCGTCACAAAGATTTAAATAAAGTAACAACAATCTTAATCACATTGGTTTTCCCTTTCTTTGCAGTATTCTTCTGGGCTTATTTGATATTAAACATAGTAAGATATGACACATTGTTGTCACTTGCAATCGCATTTGGATCAGCCGCAGGATATTTGTTAATAGCACTTTGCATTGCTCTCATTGTTGTTGCATGCTTAAACAACAAAGCAAACAAAGAGCCAAGACCAAAGAAGAAAAAAGCACCAAAGAAGAAGGAAGAGCAAGTTGAAGAAAAACTTGACGCAACCGAAGAAGAAAAAGAACAACCAGCAGAAGAGCCTGTTGAAGAAGATGTCAAAATCATAACAATCAACAACCTCATGCTCGACCACAACCCAGAAACAGAAGTAGTAGAAGAAAGTGTTGAAGGCGCAGCCGAAGCACAAGAAGAAGGCGAAGTTGCAACCGAAGAAGCAACCGAAACAACTGAGGAAACAACACAAGAAACTGAAGCAACAGAAGAAAATGCAGTCACCGAAGAGGTTGAACAGCCTGTTGAAGTCCCTGTTGAGGAAACAATAGAAGAGCCTGTTGAAGAGGCAACAGAGGAAACCGTTGAAGAGCCTGTTGAAGTTGCGGAAGACACAGTTGAAGAACCTGTTGAAGTTGCAGAAGACGCAGTTGAAGAACCTGTTGAAACTTCCACCGAAGAGGCTGTTGAAGAACCTATTCAAACAGACGATGACGACACACAAGAATAAAAAATAAAACAAAACACATCAAAAATGATGTGTTTTTTCTTTGCTTTTTTGCAGGCAATAAGTTATAATATCCCAATAAGGAGATGCTGTGAAAAAAGTTAAAGTTATTATAGACACCGACCCAGGCGTTGACGACACAAATGCACTTGTGTATGTGCTGCACGACCCACAATTTGACATAAAACTGATCACCACCGCCCAAGGCAATATCAAAATTGAAAACGCAACACGAAACATGCTGCATTTGTTGGATATGTTTCATAAAGATGTCAGAGTTGTTGAGGGCTATCATCAAAGGCTTGGAAACAACACCGAGGATGCTTCTTTTTTGCACACTGTCGAGGGTCTTGGCGGCTATAATCCCCCAAAAAACACAAAGCACAAGACAGAAAATGTGGATTGTGCGGATGCAATATATGAGGTGCTGAAGCAATATCCAAAACAAATCACTTTTGTGATTTTGGGCCCACACAC
>CANRLJ010000055.1 GCA_947631485.1 uncultured Clostridia bacterium
AATATGAGTGCTTGGGCGTTGTTTCGGAGGTTTTTGATGTAGTGTTCGGAAAAAACAAGCGTCTTTAAAAAATAATAAATGGTTGGCCGTTTGAGATGGTCAACTTTTTCGACAATCAATTTTTCATATCCATCAGTTTTCATGCAAAAATTTTATCACATTTGGGCAAAACTCCAAAATCTTTTATAAAAAATGTTGACAAGGTTTAAAGTTATATGATAAAATTTGCTCATAAAATGGCGTTTGCAGAAAAGAGAGTAAGTTTTTTGGCTTCACACAGAGAACCCAAGATTGCTGAGAATTGGGCTGAAACAAAAACCGAAGTTCACTTTTTGAGCCGCATCTTGAACGGAGTAGGGATGACGTTGACTTGCGTAAAAAGTCTTAATGAGGCGCATATTTATGCGCGAAGTTAGGTGGTACCACGATTTGCAATCGTCCTAATGTTGGGGGCGATTTTTTGTTGCCCAAAAGGAGAGTTATGAAGGAAAAGCTTGAACAGATTTTGAAAAATGGCTTGCAAGAAACCGAAAATGCCAAAGATTTGAAAACTTTGGATGATGTTCGTGTCAAATATTTGGGAAAAACAGGTGAATTGACCCAAATTTTGAGGGGTATGAAAGACATTGCGCCAGAGGACAGAAAAGAGGTTGGAATTGTTGCAAACAAAGTCAGAGAGGCTTTGGAGACGGCTCTTTCTGAAAAACTTGCCCGTCTTGAAGAAGAAAAATTGCAGGCAGACATGGAAAAGGAAAAAGTGGACATCACCGAGCCTGGAAAAGGCACAAAAAGGGGTGCGCTGCATCCTCTTTCGCGCTTTAACAACAAGTTTATAGAAATTTGCGTTGAAATGGGCTTCACGGTTATTCAAGGCCCAGAGATTGAGACGGATTATTACAATTTTGAGGCTTTAAATGTTCCTAAAAACCATCCTGCAAGAGATATGCAAGACAGTTTTTACATCACCGACAACATCCTGATGCGAACTCAAACATCAAACATGCAAATCAGGGCAATGGAAAAGATGAAGCCACCTTTCAAAGTTGTTTGTCCGGGAAGAGTGTATAGAAACGACAGCGACAGTTCCCACTCTCCAATTTTCAATCAGTTTGAGGCGCTTGTGATTGACGAAAATGTCGGACTGAAGGACCTTATGATGATGATTAAGGAAATTTTGAAGAGACTTTTTGGTGACAACATAAAAATAAGGGTCAGACCATCATACTTCCCTTTCACCGAGCCAAGCATCGAAATTGATGCCACATGCCAAATGTGTGGAGGTAAGGGGTGTAATCTTTGCAAGGGCACAGGCTTTTCAGAATTTTTTGCGGCAGGAGTTGTCAATCCAAAAGTTTTGGAGATGGCAGGAATTGACAGCAAAAAATACAGCGGTTTTGCTTTTGGACCTGGCATTGACAGGAGCGTTATGGTTACAAACAAAATTCCAAACATCAAATATTTGTTTAGAAACGACATGAGATTCTTAAAACAAATGAGATGATAATATCAAAATGTTGATGTAGTATGCATGCATAATACACCAAATATTGTGTATTATGCAACAATCAAAGAGGAGAATATAATATGAAAGTTTCTTATAATTGGTTGAAAGATTTTGTTGATTTGGATGTTTCTGCAAAGGAAGTTGCAGACAAATTGACTGTGTCTGGGCTTGAAGTTGAGGATTTGATTTATCAAAATGAACATCTGCATGATGTTTATGTCAGCAAAATCCAAAAGATAGAAAAGCACACAGAGGCAGACAGACTTGTGGTGTGCAAGGTTGATGTTGGCTTTAAGACAGTGCAGATTATCACATCCGCAACAAATGTATTTGAAGGTGCAACTGTGCCTGTTGCTTTGGATGGCGCCGATTTGTGCAATGGCGTTCAGATTAAGCCTACAAATTTCAGGGGTGTGCCAAGTGAAGGCATGTTCTGTTCTGGTGAGGAATTGGGCATCGATGAAAACTATTTCGAGGGGGCTGGCATAAATGGAATTCTGATTTTGCCAAACGATTTTAAGCCGGGCACAAAGATTGAGGATGCCCTCATGCTTAATGATGTTGTGCTTGACATAAACGTCACTCCAAACCGACCTGATTGCAACAGCGTTGTGGGCATTGCGCATGAGTTGTGTGCGATGTATGACAAGCAGTTCAAAGATTTTGATGTGTCTTATAAAACTGTTGGTGACGATGTGAAAAAATACATCTCTGTTGATGTTGCCACTGCAAATTGCCCTCGCTATATGGCGGCTTTTGTGAAGAACATAAAACTTGAACGCTCTCCACTTTGGCTTAGAAGCAGGTTGTTTGCTGTGGGAATAAAGCCTATAAACACCATGGTGGACATAACAAATTATGTTCTCATCGAACAAGGGCAGCCAATGCACGCCTTTGACTATCGCTTCTTGGAAGGGAAGAAAATTGAAGTCAGACAAGCCAGAAAAGGCGAGAAAGTTGCCGTTCTCAACGGAAACACCTATGATTTGGACGAAGATGTCATGGTTATTGCTGACGCAAAGAAGCCTGTTGTTATTGCTGGCGTTATTGGTGGGGTGAACAGTGCCATAGAGAAAGACACAACCGAAAGTGTCTTTGAGTGTGCCGTCTTTGATTTGAAGAGCGTCAGACTGACTGCCAAAAAGTTTGGGCTTAGAACGGACAGTTCTGCAAGATATGAAAAGGGTGTGAATATAAATTCTCCTACACTTGCACTGAGACGCGCTTTGCATTTGGTCAACCAACTTGACTGCGGGCAGATTGTGGATGGGCTTATTGACAAGTGCAGTCAGCCTCTTGGAGAGGTGAAAACTGTCAAGGGGTCATACTCCAAAATATGCAAGATTTTGGGCGTTGAGATTTCCAAAGAAAAGATGCTTCAAATTTTAAATGGCCTTGGAATTAAGACGACGATAAACGGCGACCAGCTTGTTTGTCAGCCACCAATTTTGCGTGAGGACATCCAAAATGACAACGATTTGGCGGAGGAAATCATCAGAATATATGGTTATGATGTTTACAACAACATTGAGGGAGGGCTTTTTGAAAATTCATCCATAACAATCGGTGAATATGAGCCAAGACTGGTTTTTGAAAACAACTTGAAGAATATCATGGTTGATGAAGGGTTTTATGAAACGCTGAACTATTCTTTATACACGGCGCAGGCGTGTGATAAATTGCTCTTGGGCAAAGACGACGAAAGAAGAAAGGTGATTAAGATTGCAAATCCAATCAGCGAGGACATGTCAACAGCCAGAACAGTTATGGCACATGCTTTGCTTTTGGATGTTGCCTACAACTTGTCAGTTGGAAATAAAGAACTCAGACTGTTTGAAGTTGGCAGAGTCTATCAGCCAAAAGAACTTCCTCTGACCGAACTGCCAGAAGAACACAACAGGTTGTCGTTTGCGGTTTGTGAGACGGGGTATGATTTCTTCAATTTGAAAGCCGTAGTTGAGAATTTGCTTGTTGGAACATCTTTAAAATACAAACTTGAACGCTCGAAAGAGCCATATCTTCACAGTGGCGTGAGTGCTGACATAGTGGCTGAGGATGGAAAAGTTGTGGGCTGGTTTGGAAAAATTCACAAAAATGTTTTAAAGAACTATGAAATTTCACAAGATGTTTATTATGGCGAACTTGACACCGACTATTTGTCCTCTCTTCCAGAAAAGAAGTATGAGACAAAAGAAATTTCCAAATTTCCGCCTGTTGAAAGAGATATCGCCGTTGTTGTTGATGAAAAAGTCAGCAATGCAGAACTTGTGTCGGCGATTAGGTCGGCATGTGGAAAATTGTTCTTTGATGTCAGCCTGTTTGATGTTTATAGGAGCAGTGCTTTGGGCGAAGGCAAAAAGAGTATGGCATACAAGATTGTGTTCATGAGCGAGGACAAAACGCTGACCGGCGATGAGATTAACAATTTGACAAACAAAGTGCTTAAAAGCCTGGCATTTAGATATGGCGCAGAATTGAGGAGCATTTGATATATTGTTGTGTTATGCATGAATAACACACCAAATATTGCGTATTACAGAGGGGTTTGATATGATTTATCTTGACAATGCCGGAACGACAAAGATGTTTGAAGAGTGCCTTCAAGTGCACAAAGAGTTTTCATGTCAAAATTTTTATAATCCCTCAGCGGCAACCAAGGTGGCGTCAGAACTTTCGAAGAAGTTGTCAGAAACTGAAAGATTTTTTTTGGAGAGGCTGGGGGCAAAAGTTGGAAATGTCCTTTTCACCGGCTGTGCGACAGAAAGCAACAACATGGCAATAAAGGGAAGTTTGAGGACGGGGAATTATGAATATGTATTCTCTTGCGGAGAGCATCCGTCCGTTTTTAATGTGGCAAAAAGGCTTGAACTTGACGGAAAAATCGTGCATTTTGTTCCGTTGCAGCCAGATGGAAGGCTGAATATTGACGATTTGGAGTCTGTTTTAAATGAAAAGACCAGACTGATTTCGATTATTCATGTGAACAACGAGACCGGGGCGATAAACGACTTAAAGGCAATTTCAAAACTGAAAGACAAACTTTGCCCAAGAGCCGTCTTGCATGTTGACGGTGTGCAAGCGTTTATGAAAATTCCTTTTTCGCTGAGGGAGACTTCTGTTGATTTGTATTCTTTTAGCGCTCACAAAATTCATGGGCCAAAGGGAGTGGCAGGACTTTATGTTAAAAACAAAGACTCGTTGAAAGAGTTGCTTCAGGGTGGAGGTCAGCAGTATGGCTTGCGTTCTGGCACTGAAAATGTTTCTGGAATCATGCAGTTTAGAAAGGCTGTGGAAGTGATTGATGTCAAAGAAAACCTTCAACATGTTGAGGCTTTGAAACATTTGTTTAATGACGGGTTGCGTCAAGATGGCATAAAGATTTTGGATTTTAACGGCTCACCATACATAGAGTGTCTGCGATTTGAAGGCGTTAAAGGTGAAACAATGCTGCACGCTCTTGAACAAAATGGGGTTATCGTTGGGCTTGGAAGTGCCTGTTCGTCTAAAAAGGCGGGAAACCGAATCCTTGAAGAGATTGGTTTTTCCAAAGATGAGATAATTTCGACAGTTCGTGTGAGTTTTAATGCATATCAAAGTGAAGAGGAAATCAAAAGAGCTGCAAGCATAATTGTTGAAACTTACAAAGAAATAAAGGCAAAGGTGTCGTAATGAAAAGAGTTTTGTTGTTGAAATTTGGAGAACTTTTTTTGAAAGGCAAAAATCGTCATGATTTTATAAACCTTTTAAAAAGCAACATTTTAAAGAAACTTGAAAGTTTTAGATGTCGTTTGCAAGAAACGCAGGGTAGACTTGTGGTTTCTGACTATGACCCAGATTTTGAAGGGGAAATCATCGACAGATTGCAAGCGGTGTCTGGGCTTATTGGCGTGGCGGTTGCGGTTGAGTTTGACACAGAC
>CANRLJ010000056.1 GCA_947631485.1 uncultured Clostridia bacterium
CTACAAAATTTTCGATTGAATTGCGTTTTAATCTATTTTTAGTCCTAGCCATAACGCCCCTTAAAAGTGTATTACGAATAACTTTGATTAGTATAATACATGAAAGGGCTTTCTGTCAATTAAAAAACTAATTTTTTTTGATATTGACGCAAATAATTCCGCAAATTGCGCCAATAATCGTGCCAAAAATGGTGTCATTTAAAAGTGTCTTGTCAAAAACAAATGCCCCGTCAAGTATTGAAAACACCAAAAATGCAACCAAGGTGAAGCCCAAGCCAATCAGAAGTCCGGTCAGAAGCCCCATTTCTCTGAATTTTTTCATGCCGATAAACACGCCCAAGAAGATGGAAACACCTTTGATGACCTGGTTTACAGGAGAAATCAATTTGTCCGAAATGGAAGTGAAACGAAGAAGAAAAGCAAAAATCAATATGCCAACCAAAGCCACGCACAAACCGACCGTAACGCCTTTCAGCACAGCAAGTCCAAGACCGCCCTTGTTGTCATTTTTTAATGTTTTCAATTTCATTATTGCCACCTCTTTGACTTTTAATCTAAAATATATCTATGAGTGCAAAAATTTGAATATGATAACACTTAAAAAATTTTTGTCAGCGTTCAAATCAAAGAGCAAGCAAAACTCAATCCCTCAAACACCTCATCACAAGCGAAAAATTGTCCTTGTTTTGTTGTTTTTTCAGTTTTAGCCAATTCAAAACTCCAAAGGCGTTTAAACAGGTTTGAAAGCAATATGTCACAACGGTGGTTATGTTCACAATCTCCGTCACACTGGCAGAACTCCACAGCACAATGCAAATGATGTTTGCAACTATGTAAAGCACAAAGGAATATTCACAGCATCGCATTTGCATATAGCCTGCCAAAATTCCGATGGCGATGGACAGTGTGGAAACAACAAGGTTTTGTGTGTGAAAATGCCTGAGAAGAAAATATATTCCAACTGAAATTGCCCCAATGCAAACAATGGCCACAAGACACTCCCGCAAAGAAAATTTTTTGGAGACTTTCACAAATGCTCTGTTTGTGCTTATGTTTCTAAGCCAAGAAATTATGATTAAAATATAAATGGGTATGTTCACACAAACGCTGACAATCAACTCGCCATAAAGGTGGTTTATATAGCCCAGCACCGCATACAAACAACCACTCACCATCCCAACAAACGGCCCAATAATCCAGCCTTTTGAAAGCGTGAAGGTTGACAAAATGATAAGAAACGAAGTTGAAATTGTGATTGCGGGGCTTTTGAAAATCAAAGCAAAGGTCAAGATTGTTGCCCAAATAATCACCAAGGCAACAACCTCCCACCACTTCAAATTTATCTTACGAAAAAACTCCTTCAACCCTCTTCAACCCCACTCTTTTCAAAAATCAAGTCACTTAAGCCTGTTTTTTATTTGCTCAATAATCCTTTGTTCATATTCATCCAAATTGTTAAACCTCTCAAGTTTACTTAAAAGAAAATCTTTTGAAAACTCACACACATTGGCAATATAAAATGCTATATTTTTTGATTGTGTTTCCTTAAAAAGTTTTTCTACAAAGAGAATATCATTTTTGTCACCACAAAGCAAAAGAATTTCTATAAATTTCCCAAATGGCTCAAAAACACAAGACTCTGTTGGTGATTGCATATTGCCATACCTCTCAAAAACAAGTTTTCTAACCTTTGATTTTTCGTCTTCCTTCAAAGATTGCCAATATTCAATGCCATCAGTCTGAGCATTACCAGTAAACCAATCTTGATCCGAACTTTCAAGACAACCACAAAATTCACTTATCTCCACAATTCCTCCTCGAATTAAGACGAATCACCTTACACCGTCAAAAAGTCGACTTTTCTCTATTTTGCCTTTTTATGTATGACAAAATTATACAAATTGGCAAACAGACCCGTACAAATGCCAATAATAAAAGGACCATAATGTTGAGGCTCCAACAAACAATTACAAAAATCTAATCCCACGCCATTCATCCCGTCTCCAGACCAAGCCCAAGACATCATAATTAAAATAACGCCAATCAAAACAACTGGAAATATCCATCTGAATTTGCCCATAAAATAAGTTTTAAAATTGAAAATAAGTAACCATATGATATTTGCATACCAGAAATATTCAACACAGGAAAAGCCTCCAACTCCCCAATAATTCAACATTGCAAAACATGCTAAATTAGCGATTGGAATACAAGGGAATAACAATAACGCGTATTTTAAAGAACCAAAATGGCGTTCCACAAAAACAGACAAAGTAATTAGCCCCATAATATTTCCAAGCAGATGGAAGTTCCCGCCATTATACCAAAAACTACAAAAAATCATATTCCATCTAATATCTTGGTTAATTAAGTTTTGTATGGGTGTTGCTAATAAAAAATTGCAAATTAACATAATGCAAATCATCAAAATAGTGGCGGCATAGCAAAAGTTGCAATTAAACCAATTTAGTTCTTTGTCTTTTAGATTAATTACTGACCTAAAAAATTTTTTCACATTTCTTCTCCATGAATTAAGATAAATTACTTGTTTTATACCATAGTCGTAATTTTACAAAATTATACAATTTTTTATATTTTGGAGCTGATGGCGGGACTCGGACCCGCGACCTGTCGATTACGAATCGACTGCTCTACCAACTGAGCCACATCAGCACACAAAACAGGCAAAAATGCCTATTTTACAAGTTTAAATGACACCTTCATTTCGTCTTCGTCTTTGGAGACGACCTCAACCTTTATTTTGTCGCCAACTCTGACAAGTTCGTGTATTTTCTTTGTGCGGTCTTCGGTGCAGTTTGAAATGTGAAGCAACCCGCTTGCACCATTTGGCACACTGACAATAGCGCCAAACTGCAAAAGTTTGACAACCTCTCCGTCATAAACCTGTCCGACTTCCAACTGTTTTATTCTTGTCAGTTTTGGATTTTCAAGCAATGCTTTAAGAGACAACTCAACTTTTTTGTTTTCTCTGTCAACCTTCAAGACTTTAAATTGGCGTTCTTCCCCAACTTTAAGCACATCCTCGATGTTGTCAATTCTTTCATATGCAATGTTTGAAATGTGAAGAAAACAATCCACGCCATCCACATTTACAAAGGCAGCATAAGGCAAAATCCTCTCCACCTTGCCTTTGACAATTTTGTTGATGAAAATGCTGTTCCAGAAATTGTTTTCGGTTGCAACCCTGATTTGCTCTTGCAAAAGTTTCACACTTCCAACAATCGACTTGTTTTCTTTATCAATTTCGGTGACAACTGCCTCAAGTTGTTTTCCGACAAAGTTGTGATAGTTTTTCACATAGCCAGCAGAAACCTCTTCAAGCGGAACAAAGATGGAATAATCCCCCATCTTGGAAATCAGCCCATCGCGAACGGCCGTTGGCACAAATGAAAACCTGCTGCCAAGCCTGAGCGTTTGGGCATTTTGATTTGCAAGTCGAAGGGCGTCGGCCAAAGACTTTGATGCCTCAATGAGACCCTCTTCGTTTTTCTGATTTGTGATGACCACTCCAAAGCGGTCGCCAATCTTAATCTTTGAATAATCCTGAAAATCGCTTGCAGGTATGAAGGCGTCGTTTTTGCCACCAATGTTGAAGATGACACCATCTTCTCGCCTTAAAACAACCACGCCGTCAAAGGCCTGACCCTTTTTGTATGATGTAAAAGTTTTGTCAATAGTTTCTAAATCAAATTTCTCGTTCATAATTTCCACTCTTGCGTTTAATATTAGCAAATAACAAACAAAAAGTCAACCAATACGAAAAAGTTTATGTTGACAAAATATTAAATTATATGTTAAAATCACAGAGAAAAAGATGGAGGCTAAAAACATGGTTTTGATAAACGAAAGAATCCACAAAATTCAAGAAAAATTCAGAGAAGATATAAGGCTTCAAAGGCAGGCACAATCCGAATTGACAGAAAAAATGCGAAAAATTGAGGATATTCTGGCAAAAAAGAGGCAAGAACTCGAAGAGGAATTTGGCGTTCCAACCCTGCGTGCCGTCTGCACCGCTCCTGTCACACTGAGCGCCTTGGATGTCAACAAAATTTCAGTAAACACCTATATAAAGGATGTTTTGGCAGAGTTGCATGAAATAACAGGGGAAGATTTTTCTGTTTCGTTTGCAAACCATGAAAAAGCCACAAGTGTTCCATTTCAGACATTTAGTGTGCTTGGCACAGGAGGAGTTGACGAGGTGTTTTTTCACAACATTGTCATGCTTTCTTCCGGCAGCCACACCGTGCGCCTATACAACATTTTTAGAGAATTCGACCACCTTGCCTCAGGCAAAACATTAAACGACTTTATAACCACAAATATTCCAAGCAGAGCAAAAAGAGGAGAACTTGTGTCATCCGTTGCAAACATCCCGGCTGAAGAGATTTCAAATCTTCCGCTGCACCTAAACGCCCAAAAAATTGTGGACATAGAGGAATTGACAGCACCAGAAGACCAGCCAATCATCTTTCAGGCACTGACACGCATCTATGAAAGACAGCAAGAGTCCACATCAAAAAGAGATGGCGATGGAAAACAATAAAAAAGAAGTCATTTGACTTCTTCTTTTTTTTGCTTTTTGCTGAGATGTTCGGCTCTGACCTCAAGCATTTTTTCTCTTACAAAAACACTTGCCTCTTCAAGCGTCTTTTCGTCAAGTTTTTTGTCGTAGAACTCTGAAAGTTCGAAAGGTTTTCCAATGTAAATCTTCACAAGCCTGAAAAGTCTTGCCTTTTTGTTTATCCACACGGGTACAATCGGAGTTTTTGTCTTGATGGCAATCATGGCAAGCCCACTTTTAACCTCGCCCATGATTTCTTTTTCGTCTTTCAACCTTGTTCCCTCAGGAAAGATTACAAGATGTTTGTCATCTTTGAGTGCCTTCATGCAAACCTTTATGGCGTTTATGTCGTTTTTCTCTCTGTCAATGGGAACGCCACCAAAATTTTTTAATATTGCTGCAAACAGCTTGTTTTTAAAAAGTTCCTTCTTTGCCAAAGCAACATTTTTTCGCCAAGTGTTCAGCCCAAACATAACATAATCCCAATTTGAGCGATGGTTTAAGGACACAACGGCCTTTCCTTTTGGCATGTTTTTGCGTCCAAAAATAATCGCTGGATGCAGGATTTGAAGTGGAATCCAAAGCAATATTTTGCAAATTTGATAAAACATAAATCACCTCTTCTAATATTTTTATTCTGCTTTCATATTTATAGCACAACAATACGCCGTTGCCCAAGCAATTTGAAGATTAAATCCGCCGGTGAGTGCATCACAATCCAAAACCTCGCCGACAAAATACAAGCCCTCAACCAACTTGCTTTCAAAAGTCTTTGGATTTATCTCTTTTAAAT
>CANRLJ010000057.1 GCA_947631485.1 uncultured Clostridia bacterium
CTTGGAATTAGGAGATTTTTATGGGACTTTTTGGAAACGAAAACAAATCGCAAGTAAGAAAATTGAAAAAAATTGCTGACAAGGTTGTGGCTCTTGAAAAAAAATACAGGTCTTATTCCGACCAACAACTCCGTGATTGCACGGAACAGTTCAAAGGCAGATTGAAAGATGGAGAAACCCTAAACGACCTTCTTCCTGAGGCATTTGCCGTTGTCAGAGAGGCGGCAGACAGAGTTTTGAAGATGCGTCACTTTTATGTTCAGATTTTGGGCGGAATTGCAATCCATCAAGGGCGTATTGCCGAAATGGCAACCGGTGAAGGAAAAACTTTTGTTGCAACTCTTCCTGCATACCTAAATGCTCTGACAGGTCAGGGCGTGCATGTTGTGACAGTAAACGAATATTTGGCAAAGCGTGACGCCGAGTGGATGGGCAAAGTTTACAAATTTTTGGGGCTGAGTGTTGGGGTTGTTGTTTCAAACATGGACGAAAAGGCAAAGAGGCAGGCATACAACAGCGACATCACATATTGCACAAACAACGAACTTGGCTTTGACTATCTTCGTGACAACATGGCAATCACAAAAGAGCAGCGCGTTCAAAGGGTGCTAAACTTTGCCATCGTGGACGAAGTGGACAGCATTTTGATTGATGAAGCAAGAACGCCACTCATCATTTCAGGCAGGGGCATGAAGTCAAGCGACAACTACATCAAGGCTCAAAAATTTGCCAAAACCCTCAAAAAAGACGATTGGGAGATGGACGAAAAGACAAAGGCGCTAAACTTGACAGACAGCGGCGTTGCAAAGGCAGAAAGATATTATGGCACTGACAACCTGTCGGATGTTGACAACATCGAACTGAACCATTATATAAACAACGCACTTAAAGCAAACTTTGTCATGTTTAAAAATGAAAACTACATCGTCAAAGACGGCGAAGTGATTATTGTCGATGAGTTCACCGGGCGTCTGATGCCAGGAAGAAGATATAATGACGGCCTGCATCAAGCAATCGAGGCAAAGGAAGGGGTTGACATCAAGGACGAAAACAAAACTCTTGCAACAATCACCTTTCAAAACTTTTTCCGCCTCTACAAAAAACTGTCCGGCATGACCGGAACTGCAAAGACAGAGGAAGGGGAGTTTAGGGCAATCTACAAATTGGATGTTGTGACAATTCCAACAAACAAGCCAAACATCCGACAAGACGAGCCAGACATCGTCTTCACCACTGAGGCTGGAAAGATTAAGGCAATCGTCGAGGAGGTCAAACGCAGGCATGAAACAGGTCAACCAATTCTGATAGGCACAATCACAATCGACAAGAGTGAACTTTTGTCAAAAGCACTGAAGGAAAACAAGATTAAACACACCGTCTTAAACGCCAAAAATCACGAACAAGAAAGTCAAATTGTTGCACAGGCGGGCAGAAAGGGTGCTGTGACCATAGCAACAAACATGGCTGGTCGTGGAACTGATATTTTGCTTGGCGGAAACCCTGAATTTATGGCAAAAAAACAGATGAAAGACGAAAACTTCACCGATGAGCAAATTTCATACGCCACAGCGTTTAATTCTTTGGACGACCCAGAACTCAACAAAGCAAGAGAGAGATACAACGAACTCTACACACAATTCAAAGAGGTCACCGACCAAGAAAAAGAGGTGGTCAGGGCAGTTGGAGGACTTCACATTGTCGGAACTGAAAGACACGAAAGCAGAAGAATTGACAACCAACTTCGAGGCCGTGCTTCTCGTCAGGGCGACCCGGGTTCAAGTGTGTTTTTCCTTTCGCTTGAGGACGATTTGATACGCCGTTTTGGTGGCGATAGATTGAAAAATATTGCACAATTTTTCAGGTTGGAAGAGGACACTCCAATCCAACTTAAAATTTTGTCAAAACAAATTGAAAGTGCACAGAAAAAGATTGAACTTCAAAACTTCTCCATGCGTAAAACCGTGTTGCAATTTGACGATGTTATGAACGCACAAAGAGAGGTCATGTATAAAGAAAGAAACCGCGTGCTTGATGGGCTTGATGTGCATGAGCAAATCATGGGCATGTTTCCTGGGGTTATCAGCAAAGTCTGCGACAAATGTGTTTCAGACGAAAAGCCATATTATGAGTGGGATTTTGCAAAGATAAATCAAGAGTTGGAACGCGGACTTTTGGAAAAAGACAAAAATGTCGTTGACGAAGAGTTTTGCGAGGGCTTTGACAGAGAGGATTTTGAAAATGCCATACTCACTCTTGTTCAGAAAAGATATCAAGACCGCATGGCTGAGGCGGCAAAATATGGCATCGACTTTGAGAAAATCGAAAGATTTGTGCTGCTGAAAGTCGTTGACACAAATTGGATGAATCATATTGACGACATGCAGATTATGAAAAACGAAATTTTTGCAAGAGGATTTGGAAATCAAGACCCTGTTCTTGCCTACAAGAAAGAGGGCTATGAGATGTTTGACAACATGATTGAAAAGATAAGAGAGGTGACATGCACAGTGCTGTTAAACACAAGCATAGAGGTCAGAAGACCCGAGCCAAAACCAGAGCCAAAATACACAGAGGCAAGGGTGTATAATCCAGCGCCACAACAGACAAACGAAAGACCAGGAAAGCCTGAGGTTCAAAAGACAGTTGTAAACACCGAGAAAAAGATTGGAAGAAACGACCCATGTCCTTGCGGAAGCGGCAAAAAATACAAAAATTGCCACGGAAGAAACTCAGACTGACAAAAAATTGCCTAAAAACACGCTTAAAAGGCGTGTTTTTTTGTGTTGCAAAAGTCGGACAGGTGTGTTATAATAAAATTATGGAGGACTGCTGATGAAAAAACTTAAAATCGTGAAAATAGATGATTTTGATGAATACACGCTTGAAGATGATGAAAAAAATCAGCATTTTTTCTGTTTGGGCTTTTATGACATGCCAAAGCTTGGCATTGGCGACACCTTGTATCTTGATGAGGTTGAACAAAAATTCACCAAATTTTGTGCATTTTCTTTATTTTGCACCACTAAAACAAGATGAAGATGTCTCTGAGGGCGACATGGTTGGCGTCTGCACAAAGGACAAAAATTTTGTTGTTAAGAGGGTTTACGGCTGATGGATGATTTAAAGTTTTTGAAAAGACACTATGGCGAAAAATTCTCACATTTGTGTAGAAGTTTGTTTCCCACAATCTTAGAGCAAAAGGGCTTGCTTGCAAAGATTATTTCCGACCATTTTGCGCCATCCAGAAGTCTGTATGACGACCTCTTGCCTTTGCAGGACAGTTTCAAGGATTATGTTTATGGTTTTGTGGATGTTGAGCAGGAAAAACCTCGTGAAAGAGTGACAAAAACGCCGGAAGAGTTGATGGATGAGGCGGGCTATATTCTTTTTCCTGAGTGCAAAACCGAAGAGGATATTCAAAAATTCAGAAAGTATTGGAGAAAGGGCGAGGAACTTTGCACTTTCAGAGGGGGCAGGCTTGACAACTGCCGCGTTTGGTTTGCCGTCAAAAAGGACGCCGACCAAATTAAAAGAGAGGACTTTGACCAGCCAAGAAGACAGGACAGATATGGCACAAGTGTAATCAGCATACAGTTTTCTAGAAGAGGAGCAAACGATGTTTCAATCAAAAACCGCTACAATCACAGTGTAAACGACCCAGACGCAACTTTTGGCAACAATCTTGAAAACATCGCTGAGGGCTTGACGCAGGCATTTGCTCAAACCTATGGAATTGTGATGATTGATGCCAGAAGCCGCAGGTTTGAAATTCCTTTCTACCGACTTGGAGACGATGGAAAATTTCATAAAGTAAACTATGAGGCATTAAATGTCTGCTATTGTGAAAACAATGTGGTGATTGACAACGGACATGTGATTGAATATGACAAGGCAAGATATATTCTTGCCGAAAAATATTTGATTGACGTACAAAAACACACAATCACCTGCTTGGGCATCAGTTCAAAACACGACGCCTTCACCGACAGTTTGGGTGAGATTGAAAGCATATTCACAAAGACCGATGAAAAGGGAAACAGAGTTGTTGTTTTCACCCCTAAAACAGGCGAAAATGTGGAGGTGACACTGGGTGTTGCAAATGACATTATTGCATACAGCAATCCAAATGTCGATGCCTTGGGCGACGGATTTTTGTTCCAAAACAGAAACATGAGAAGGTTTTCTGCTCCAAAATTGACATACGCTGGTGGCGACTTTTTGTCCTCAAACATAACTTTGGAAGAACTTTATGCTCCAAAACTTGAACTTGTTGGCGAATACTTTTTATATTCAAATCAAAACCTGAAAAAAGTGTCACTGCCAAGTTTGAAAAAGACAGGAATTTCCGCTTTGGGAACAAATGCTGGGCTTGAGGAGTTGTATGTGCCAGAATTGACCCGTGCGGAAAAAGAATTTCTGATGTGCAATGAAAATTTGAAGATTTTGTCGGCAGGAAAACTTTTGATGGTTTATGACGGCTTTTTGGAATATTGCCAAGGGTTGGAAAAGTTTTATGCACCAAAGTTATACAACTGCCCAGAACATTTGAAGTCGGCACTGACGCAGACGCCAATTTCGGAAAAATCCGACAAAGATGCTGGTGCAGGAAAATAAAAAAACACGCAAAAATGCGTGTTTTTTGTTTGCAATTTTTTAGGTAAGGTCTCTTGCGTATGTTCTTGATGTAGAGAAAATTCCGTGTGGGGTGCATCTTCCACCTTTAAGAGCGTTTAAAGAGTTTCCTCCTATTTCTGCAATGTCGTCTTTTTTGATTTCTCTGTTTGCAGGGTGAATTTCTGTGCGAGTTACAGGAAACTTCACGGATGGGTCGGTGTAGGTTATTCTGGCTTTAGTTGTGTGGGTTGGTTTTGCAAGAATAAATCTTTTGTGTCCTTCTGAGAAAATTTCTGTTTTTGAAACTAAGTTTAATGGAATTATTGTCTTCATATCTTTCGTGCTCCTTTTATTTGTTACTTTGAGATTTTAACACACCTTTGAAGCCTTGTCAATACTCAATTTGCAAAATTTACTTGACAAAAATATATATTTATGATAATATCAAGCACAGCAGTAAATATTTTGCTGTCCTTGTTCTTTTTGAAGAAGAACCATAAGTCCAAAAGGAGGTAAAGAAGATGAATAAGTATGAACTCATGTTTATCATCGCTTCCGACACCACAGATGAGAAAAAGGAAGAACTCATCGAACGCTTCAAAAAATATGTTGAGGCTCACAAAGGTGTTGTCGAGGGCGTTGAAAAACTTGGCATGAAGAAACTTGCTTATCCTATCAATTTCAAAAACGAAGGCTTCTATGTTTTGATGAATATTCAGATGTTGCCTGCAGAAGT
>CANRLJ010000058.1 GCA_947631485.1 uncultured Clostridia bacterium
AAACTCATTTTTAAACAAAGAAACTTGACATTTTGTGAGGATGGTGCTAAAATTTGAAAAGGAGTTAAAAAAATGAAAAAAGCAAAGATAGTCAAAAAACCATACACAAAAGATATGACAATAGGTGAAGTCCTGAAAAGCAACCCAAACCTTGAAGAGGTTTTCTTGGGGTTTGGCATGCACTGTGTGTCTTGTCCAGTAAGCCAAATGGAAACTGTTGAAGAGGCAAGCATGGTGCACGGGGTTGATGTTGACTTTCTCCTAAAAAAATTAAATGAAGAGGACTAAAAAGTCCTCTTTTTCATTAAAATAACAGGTTTTTTATCACTTTTTTCAAGTTTTCGGCGTTCTTTTTGTTTTTTATATTAAACAGCACTTCGTTTTGTTTTACCTCAATAGGCTTGTTTAACAGGTCGCTTTTGTTTAGGATGACAAGGCGATTTTTTGTTGCACCCAACTCATCCAAAATCTCATTTGTAATTTCAATATTCTTCTTATAGAAGGCATCTGAGGCGTCCACAACATGCAAGATGAGGTCAGCATTTTTCACTTCTTCAAGTGTGGAGGAAAAACTTTCGACAAGTTCGTGTGGAAGTTTACTGATAAACCCAACTGTGTCAGTCAACAGACAATATTGCCCATCATCCAAAAACAGCCGCCTGCTTGTGGTGTCCAGCGTGGCAAAAAGTTTGTCGTCGGCATAGATGTTTTCCTTTGTAAGCATGTTGAAGATTGAACTTTTGCCAGCATTTGTATAGCCGCCCAGCACCACGCTTTTGATGTTGTTCTTCTCTCTTAAAATCTTATTTTGCCTTCTGCTGTTTTTTATCTTTTCAATCTCACCTTGAAGAGAGACTATCTCTTTTTCAAGTTTTCGTCTGTCAAGTTCAAGTTTTGTCTCACCGGGCCCACGCATGCCTGCACCCTTTCCGCCAAATCTTCCAGCACTGCCCTGCAAAGAGGACAACCTTGTCAGCAAATATCTGTTTTGTGCAAGTTTAACCTCAATTTTGCCTTCACTCGACTTGGCATTTAGCGCAAAAATATCGATGATAAGCAAAATCCTATCCAAAACCTTGACGCCAAGTTCGTCAGATATGTTTCTGAGTTGCGAGCCGGTCAACTGAAAATCCACAACCAGACAGTCACATGGATTTTCTGTCAAAAACGCTTTGATTTCTTCAAGTTTTCCGCTGCCCATAATCGTCCTGCGGTTGAAAGCATCCAAACTTTGACTGAAAATCTTCACAACTTCAAGCCCCGCAGAAAAACACAGTCTGCTTATTTCGGCAAACTGATATTCTTTGTCCTCGTCTTTGTTTATTGGGCAAAATATTATTGCTTTTTCAACTTCTTCTTTGTTTTCGTGAATCTGTTTCATATGAAAATATTAACAAAAAAATATGCAAAAAGTCAATTTTTTGCATATTAAAATGAAAATTATTCGGTTTTTGCCAAAATTGAGCCATCTTCTGTGGAGATGATGACAGAGTAATCTTCGCCATCAAATACGGTGAAACACCAATATGTTTCGCTTAGATCGTTTATGTCTTTGTTTAGCACTCGCAAATAGCACTCGGCGTTCAGATCGTTGAAACTTTTGTTTTTTAATATCTTGTCCTCAAGTTTTTCACACGCAATTTCAAGTGCCTTGTTGTAATCAACCTTAAAATTGTTTGAAATAGGCTTCAATTCCATCGCTTTTCCATCAAAAGAAAAGACAATCTGCTCTTCACCGCTAAGTTTTCTCTCAATGTCCAACATATATGCCCCGTTCTTTGGATTTAAAAGCAGTTCCAAGTCGGACTCAACGCCATCAACAGAAAGTTTTGCACATTTAATCTCATCCCTTGAGGACGCTTTTAGATTCAAACACAGCAGGCAAAAATCCACCTTGTCCGTGCTCTTGCCGTCGGTCATATAGTTTTCCTCCCTCTGCCCATATGAAATAGAGACCGACATGTCCTTGTCCTCAGAGTAATAATACACTTTTGTTATCTCCGAAAGGTTGTCCTTTACAAGTTTCAGAGTGTTCACCCCACATCCAAAAAACAGCAAGCAAACGCTGACTAGCAAGCACCCCAAAAATATTTTTCTTTTCATCTTTCCTCCTTTTTATATATGAATATGTTTGTTTTTTCTCAAAAATGTGATAAAATAAGACATACATATTAAAAGGTTGGAAAAAATGAAATCACTGAAGTATTATTATCGAGATTGCCTAAAAAATGGATATGTTTTGGGCGCTTACAATTTCAACAACTTGGAAACTTTGAAGGGTATTTGCCTTGGATGTCAAAGGTCAAAATCGCCTGCTTTTGTTTCCGTGAGCGAAGGCGCTTTTTCGTATATGGGCGAAGAATTTATAAAAAATCTGTTTGAAAGTGCAAAAAAAGAGTATAAAATCCCTATTTTTTTGCATTTAGACCACGGAAAGAGTTTTGAAATCTGCAAAAAGGCGGTTGACATTGGCTTTGACAGTGTCATGATTGACGCAAGCGCGCTGCCTTTTGAAGAAAACATGAAATTGACAAAAAAGGTGGTGACCTACGCCCACAAAAAAGATGTTGTTGTGGAGGCAGAACTTGGCATTTTGTCTGGCGTTGAGGATACGGTTGACGCAAACTCAGACATCTACACAAACCCACAAAAAGCAAAAGAATTTGTTGAAAAAACCGGCTGTGACAGTTTGGCAGTCTCCATCGGCACAAGCCACGGAGCATATAAATACAAAGGAAAGCAAAAAATTCATTTTGATGTGCTGGAAAAGATTGAAAAAGAAATTCCAAATGTTCCGCTTGTTTTGCATGGTGCATCAAGCGTGCCTCAAGAATATGTTCAGATGATAAACACCTATGGCGGAAACCTGCAAGGTGCAAACGGAACGGCAGAGGCCACATTAAAAAAGTTGGCGACAAAACATCACATCTTTAAGATTAACACAGACACAGACATAAGATTGGCATACATCGGAAGTTTAAGAAAATATCTCAAAGAAAACCCTGCCGTTTTTGACCCAAGAAAGCCAAACGGAACAGCCCTTGAAGAAGTTGCAAAATTGGTGGAGCACAAAAACAAAAAGGTGTTTATGTGTGAAAATAAAATATAAAAAATAACTCAAAACGAGTTATTTTTTGTTTTTTAGATTAAACAATGTGGTTGGCCTTGTCAAAGCAACATCAATCCTAAATGTTTCGCCCTCCACAAGTCCTTTTTCTGCAAGTTTTGAAGTTATGTAGTTGAAAGCCAATTCGGGTGTGTTGTTCTCTCTGCTTAAGTGCGACAAAACAATTTGTTTTGTGCCAGACTCCACAAGCCTGCCAATCATCTCGGCAGAAGCATCGTTTGAAAGGTGTCCATTTGCCCCGGCGATTCTCATCTTTAAACTCAGCGGATATTTGACACAATTTTTCAGCATGGTTATGTCGTGATTTGCCTCCAAATAAACAAGTTGGCTTTCCTTTATTTGATTGTAAATTTGTTCTGTTGTGTGCCCCAAATCCGTCACAATGCTTATTTTTTTGTCATTTTCTAAGATTGAAAAACCAAAGCACTTGACATCATGAGGAACTTCAAAAGGATTTATCACAAGGTCTTTGACGGCAAAAGTCTCAGAGAACACCTTTTTGTTTTCTGAAGAAACTTGATTTAATTTGTCGTCCAAACTCACCCAAACATCATTGTGTGCATATACTGGCAAGTTGTATTTTTTGCTGAACACATTTATGCCTTTGATGTGGTCAACATGTTCGTGCGTCACAACAATTGCGTCCAAATCACTTCCGCTGACGCCAAGCAGTGACAGTCTTTTTTCTGTTTCTTTGCATGAAACACCATCATCCACGATTATTCGTGAGTGTTCGCTTTCAACATAGGTCAAATTGCCGTCACTTCCTGACGAAAGGTTTATCACTTTCATATGTGCTCATTTTATCACACAAACACACAAAAAGTCAACCTGACATGTCCTCTAAAATCACTTTGAATCTAATATTTTCTTCAAAAACATGCCTGTGTAACTGTTTTTGTTTTTGGCAATTTCTTCTGGCGTGCCTGTGGCAACAATAGTTCCACCCTCGTCACCGCCCTCTGGCCCCATGTCGATGATATAGTCGGCGCACTTGATGACATCCAGATTGTGTTCGATGACAACAACAGAATTTCCATTTCCGATAAGCCTCTGCAAAATCTTAATCAATTTTCTGACATCATAAGAGTGCAAACCTGTTGTTGGCTCGTCCAAAATATACATGGTTTTTCCTGTGTCTTTTCTTGCAAGTTCTGTTGCCAATTTTACACGCTGTGCCTCGCCGCCTGACAGAGTTGTGGCAGGTTGTCCAAGTTTTATATATGACAGCCCAACATCATAAAGTGCTTGAATTTTGCTTTTGATGGTTGGAATATTCTCAAAGAATTTAAGTGCCTCCTCAACGGTCATTTCAAGAACATCGCTGATGGTTTTGCCCTTATATCTGACCTCCAAAGTCTCGCGATTATATCTTTTTCCGTGGCAAACCTCACAAGGAACAGTTATATCTGGCAGGAAATACATTTCAATTTCCTTCACGCCCGCTCCTTCACACGTTTCGCATCTGCCACCTTTTATATTAAAGGAAAATCTGCCCGAGCCAAATCCACGTGCCTTTGCCTCTGGAGTTGCCGCAAAAAGTTCTCTTATTGGCGTAAATACGCCTGTGTAAGTTGCCGGATTGCTTCTTGGAGTTCTGCCAATAGGCGCTTGGTCGATGTTTATCACCTTGTCAAGCAACTCCACATTTTTTATTGCCTTGAAATTTCCAAGTTCCAACTTGCTGTTGTTTAGGGTGTTTGAAAGATATGGAAACAAAACCCCATTGATAAGGCTGGATTTTCCGCCTCCCGAAACACCTGTAATCAAGGTTAGAACCCCGGTTGGAATCTTCACATCTATGTTTTTCAGATTGTTTTCCTTTGCGCCAAGAATTTCGATATAGCCCTTTGGCTTTCTTCTTTCAGTAGGTGTGTCAATCTTTTCGTCTCCTCTAAGAAATGCCGCCGTAATTGATTTTTTGCTTTTCATCACCTGCTCGACAGTTCCTGCCGCAACAATTTCGCCGCCGTGAGCACCGGCATATGGGCCGACATCCACCAAATAGTCCG
>CANRLJ010000059.1 GCA_947631485.1 uncultured Clostridia bacterium
CTTGTTTTAAGAGGCGCAAAAGCCTCTGGAAAAAGTGTCAATATGTCAATCTTCACTGTCAACTTTTGCTCCATCATATTCTTTTCTAATCACATATAATTGTTTGTCTTGGGTCTTAAAAATTGCCTTTTTAAAAGGAACTTCATACAAGTGTTCATCCTCTTTGATAATCAAAATGTCGTCAAAGCCATAGTTCTGAACGCCCATAATCTGTCCAACATAAGCCCCGTTTTCGTCATAAATTAAAGTTCCAACAAGTTCATCAATCAAAAAGTCGTCTTCGGCAAGGTTGTCAAAGTCTTCTCTTGAAATGAACACCCTTTGATTTCTGTATTTTTCTGCCGCATTTCTGTCTGGGATGACCTCAAACTCAGCATATGCATATCCAAGACGAAAACTTGCCCTCTTGAAGCCGCTTTCCTTTCTTTCAATGAAAAGTGTATGTTTGCCATTAAAAATCGCAGGAATATCAATCAAAGGAAGTATTTTCACTTCCCCCTTGATACCCTGCGGTTTAATGATTTTTCCTACGCAAACAAATTCCATCAGTCCTCAAATTTGACAAAAACTTTTTTGTGTGTCTTTGCCGTAACTGATTTCATAATGGTTCTTATGCTTGTTGCGGTTTTGCCGTTTTTTCCTATCACTTTTCCAATGTCGGAACTTGCAACCTTAACCCTATATGTGATTGACTGTTCGTCTTCTTCCGTTTCAACCTTTACAGATTTTTCATCTTCAACTAAGGCCTTAACAAGAAAATTTAATAATTCTTCCATGTTCGCTCCTTAATCTTTCTTTATTGCGCCACTTTTAACAAGCAATGCTCTTGCAGTGTCAGTTGGAAGAGCGCCATTTTTAAGCCATTTTTGTGCTTTCTCGTTGTCAATCTTAATTTCAGCAGGGTCTGTAAGTGGATTGTATGTGCCAAGAAGGTCGATGTATTTTCCGTCTCTTGGACTCTTTGAATCTGCCACAACAACGCGATAGAAAGGTGCTTTTTTGTCTCCCATCCTTGTAAGTCTGATTTTTACAGCCATTTTGTTTTTCTCCTTTTATGAAATTTTTTGAAAGTTTTATCTTTCGTTTTATATAAACGGATTTCCCGAATATATCATCGTCCAAACAATCCTCGCATGCCTCGTTTGTTGTTTTTAAGCATCTTCATCATCTCTTTGGATTGTTCAAATTGTTTCAAAAGCATGTTCACCTGTTGGATGCTTGTTCCGCTGCCATCGGCAATGCGCTTGCGTCTGCTTGCTTTTATGATTTCTGGATGCAGCCTTTCCTCCTTTGTCATGCTTTGAATTATTGCCTTGTTCACTTGCAGTTGCCCCTCATCGATGGCAACATTTTTGAGTTTTGAAGACATGCCCGGAATCATGCCCAAGATGTCCTGAATACTTCCCATCTTTTTCATGTTTTCCATCTGAACGAGATAGTCCTCAAAAGTGAACGAGTTTTCTCTTATCTTGGCTTCAAGTTCTTTGGCTTGCTCCTCCGAAACAGCCTCTTGGGCTTTTTCAATGAGTGAAAGCACATCGCCCATGCCAAGGATTCTGCTGGCTATGCGGTCTGGATGGAAAGGCTCGAGGTCTCCAATCTTTTCGCCAACGCCAGAGAATTTGATTGGTTTTCCTGTGATGGCTTTTATTGACAAAGCCGCACCGCCACGCGTGTCGCCATCCAATTTTGTGAGAATAACGCCTGATATGTCAAGGTCATTATTAAAACTCTCACTGATGGTGACGGCGTCTTGACCGGTCATTGAGTCAACAACCAACAAGATTTCGGTAGGATTTACTTCTTTTTTGATTTCTTTAAGTTCTTCCATCAATTCGGCGTTGATGTGCAATCTTCCGGCAGTGTCGATGATGACGACATCATAGCCCTGTTTTTTTGCATGCTCAACCGCTTGTTTTGCGGTTTTGACTGGGTTTTGTGTGCCCTTTTCAAAAACATCCGCTCCGGCATTCTTTCCGACAACTTGCAGTTGATTTATTGCCGCAGGTCTATAGATGTCACAGGCAACCAGCAAGGGTCTCTTTCCGTTTTTCTTGAGGTGGAAGGCAAGTTTTCCGCACATCGTGGTTTTTCCTGCACCTTGAAGCCCGCACATCATGATGATTGTTGGCGGATTTGAAGCAATTTGCAATTTTTGGTTTTCAGATGAAATGAGTTTTGTAAGTTCGTCCTTGACAATCTTAATCACCATCTGACCAGGTGTCAAACTTTTCATGACATCTTCGCCAACGGCCTTTTCCGACACATCAGCAACAAACTTCTTTGCCACCAAATAGTTTACATCTGCCTCAAGAAGAGCCATCCTGACTTCTCGCATTGCCTCTTTGATTTCCAGTTCGGTCAACTTTCCTTTCTTGGTGAGTTTTGAGAAAATATGATTAAATTTTTCAGATAATGATGAAAAAAGTGCCATTTACAATTTCCTTAAAATTTTTTCGACTTTTTCTTTTATTTTTGCGTCATCTTCAAGTTTCAGTATTTGTGTCAGTGAGTTTGAAATTTCTTCCTTTAACTTCAACAGCCCAAGCGACTTTTCAAACTCTTCAAGTTTTTTGCAAGTTTTGTCGATGCAATCCAAAATCGCCTGCCTTGAAACCTGTCTTTCATTTGCAATTTCCGTCAGTGTCATGTTGTAATCGAAATACGCCTTCATGATTTGTTTTCTTTCCTCGCTCAGAAGATTTGCATAACATGAAAACAATTTGCCATACAAAACAAAACCATCCAATTCTGTTTTTGCCATTGTCACCTCGGTTTGTCAAGTAAATATACTTTACACATTGTGATTATAACACATATTTTTTGTAATTGCAACTATTTTTTAAGGATTTGGCAACAAATTTGAAATTATTGTGTTGCTGAGGTGATAAAACATAGGATTTAAAAACAGTCTGTCGCCCTCTTTCCTCAAAATTCCTTGCCTTAAATAGTCCGCATAATATGGATTTTGGGTTATGTCATAGTTTTTCAGCGGCAGTTTGACTCCCAAGTTGCACCTAAGCCCAAGCATGATTCCCTCTTCAACTTCTTCAACTTCTTCGTTTTGTGAAAGTCGTTCTTGCGTCTGCTTTTTTGCAGCATAATCACGCATGTTGGAGGCATTTTCAGTTCTTATGCCGTTCAAAAAACTGTGTGCAGCAATGCCAAAGCCCAAATATTCCCCTCTTGCCCAATAGTTTAGGTTGTGTTTGCTCTCATACGTTGGCAAGGCGAAGTTGCTTATTTCATATCTCACAAAGCCCTGGTCAACAAGATAGTTAGAAAGTTTGTTGAAAGACAAAATCGTCTGCTCGTCAGACAAAGGCTTGTATCTTTTCTGTTTGACCATCTGTCCCAATGGAGTGTTGTCATACACCTCCAAAAGATAGCAAGAAATGTGCTTCACACCCCGCTCAACAAGGCTTTTTGCATAACCCGCCAAGTTGGTTTCGCCCTCAAGCCCAACAATCAAGTCGCAGGACACATTGTCAAAATATTTTCTTGCCAACTCAACTTTTTCCAGAGCCGTTTTTCTGTCGTGCAACCTTCCTATTTTTTGAAGGGTCTTGTCGTTTAAACTTTGTATGCCCAGACTGACTCTGTTCACTCGCAGGCTCTTCAAAAGTTTCAACTTGTCCTCATCCAAACTTTCAGGATTTGCCTCAATGGTGAACTCCGCATTATCATAGACATCAAAGTTTTGATAGATTATGTCAACAATATTTTTCATGTCTTCATTTTTCAGCAAACTTGGAGTGCCTCCGCCAAAATATATTGTCTTGACGACATATCCATCAAGTTTTCTGGCACAAATTTCTTGGCAAAGCAGTTTGCAATATTGTGCCTTAACATCCTCATCCGCACAGAAAGAGTTAAATGCACAGTAAGCACATTTTTGTTTGCAAAAAGGAATATGAACATACAAGGAAATCTCTTTCATATGCCCTACTCGTCATCGTCAAGTTTCAAAATGCTCATAAACGCCTCTGAAGGAATTTCAACCGTGCCTATTTTTCGCATTTTCTTCTTGCCTTCTTTTTGTTTTTCCAAAAGTTTTCTCTTTCTTGAAATGTCACCACCATAACACTTTGCAAGCACGTCTTTTCTCATCGCCGATATAGTTTCGCGCGCAATTATTTTGCTTCCTATGCATGCTTGAATAGGAACTTCAAAAAGTTGTCTTGGAATAATCTTTTTCAGCCTTTCCGTCAACTCTCTTCCGCGAGAATATGCCTTGTCTTTATGAACAATCAAAGAAAGAGCGTCACACTTTTCTCCGTTCAACAAAAGGTCAACTCGAACAAGGTCGGCAGGCTCAAACCCCGAAAGTTCGTAATCAAAACTTGCATAGCCTTTTGTCCTTGATTTCAGGCTGTCAAAAAAGTCATAAATAATTTCTCCAAGAGGCATGGTGTATTTAAGTTCCACACGGCTCTTGTCGAGATATTGCATGTCTTTGTATGTGCCACGCTTGTCTTGACACAACTCCATAATTGTTCCAACATATTCTGGTGGTGTAAACACCGAAACCTTCACGATTGGCTCTTCAATGCGTTGAATTTCAACCTGATTTGGCAGGTTTGAAGGGTTGGAAATTTCAATCATCTCGCCGTTGGTTTTGTAAACATGATAGGAAACTGATGGAGCGGTTGTGATTATGTCCAAATCAAACTCCCTTTCCAATCTTTCGGTGATGATTTCAAGATGCAAAAGCCCCAAAAAGCCACATCTAAATCCAAAGCCCAAGGCAGAAGAAACCTCTGCTGTGAAATTTAAACTTGCGTCATTTAATTTCAGTTTTTCAAGTGCATCCTTAAGGTCGTTATATTTTGCACCATCAACCGTGAAGATGCCACAAAAAACAACCGGTTGCACCTCTTTATAGCCCTCCAAAGGCTGCTGGACA
>CANRLJ010000060.1 GCA_947631485.1 uncultured Clostridia bacterium
AACACTTCCGCCATCGGTGTTGAAAGTCACCGTGCACCTGTTGTCTCCGCATGCCGCCCACAAGAGCGACGAAGACAAAAACAAGGCAAACAGCAAAACAAAACATCCAAAAAAAGACTTCTTTTTCATAAGACCCTCTTTTTTATTATAGCATGTAAAAATAAAAAATCAAAAATATAACAACAATTTGAAAAATCATTTTAAAATTTGCCTTTCGTCAAAAAAATTCGCCCAAGGGTCTTTGTCTTTCACATATCGCGAAAAGTTTTTGATATTCACCTCGTTTGGCGCGACCTTGTCAAGAGCCTGCCAAGATATTGGCAAAGAGATGGGTGCGCCTTCCCTCGCCCTCAACGAATATGGTGCAACGCATGTCGCTCCTTTTTTGTTTCTGAGATAGTCAACAAATATTTTCCCTGTCCGCTGCTGCTTTCTGATGTTTGAAGTGAAAAGATTTGGCCAGCGCGCCTCCAACAGCAAAGCAACTTGCTTTGAAAAATCCGCAAAACTGTTCCAATCCTTTGCTTTTGAAAATGGAACAACAACATGATAGCCCTTTCCTCCGCTTGTCTTTAAAAATGATTTCAAATTCAGTTCGTCCAGAACACTCTTAAGTTTTCTCACGCCATCTCGAAGAGTGTCCAACGAAACATCTTCGCTTGGGTCAAGGTCAAAAACCATGATGTCAGGCTTTTCTATGGAAGAAATTTTGCATCCCCAAGTGTGAAACTCCAACGTGCCCATCTGCACTTGAAAAACAATCTCCGCTTTGTTTTTCACATAGAAATATTCTTCGTCGCCAACAAAGAAATTCTGCACATGGTCGCCCTCAGTGGTTGGATGCTTTTTGAAAAATCTTTCACCCAAAACATCATCGTGGCATCTGACAACACTCAAAAGTCTTTTCTCCAAAAATGGAAGCATGAGCGGTGCAACTTTCTCATAATACATCGCCAAATCAATCTTTTTTATGTTGGCTGACGGATACACAATCCTGTTTGGATTTGATATCTCCACGCCAGCAACAATCATGCTATCTTTCAACCGGCTCCTCCAAACAAACCTCTTGTGGATTTTTATCAAAACGCAGGCCAATAAAACTTGGCTGTCTTAAAATTTTGTCCTTTGTAAAGGTTGCAAATTCAATCTCAGCAACATATTTTGGACTGACCCAAAAGACTTTTTCATTATTAAATTTTGGAAAATTTATCATATTTTGCGGTTTTTTTGCAATTTTTTTTAATTTTTTCGCTAAATTTTGCCGATTTTCTGTGTCAAAGCCTGTGCCAACCTTTCCAGCAAAAATCAAATCTGTCCCTCTGTAGTAGCCCAAAATCAAGGCACTTAAAATTGGATTTTTGTCTGTGGTCGTAAAACCCACAACAACAAATTCTTGCCTGTGCCTGCACTTAATCTTAAGCCAAGAGCCATCTCTGCAACCATTGTATGTTGAGGTTTTGTCCTTTGCAACAATCCCCTCCAAATTCATCTGCTTTGCCAAAGCAAAACTCTCCTTTCCGTTTCCCTCCACAAAACTGCTTAAAACAAGATTATCGCCAACAACCAATTTTGGCAAAACAGACTTTCTTTCAATCAGTGGTCTTTTTCGCAAATCCTCACCCTGATATGCCAAAACATCAAAGACAACATAAAAGATTTTTTCAGGCGGAGTTTTTTCGTTTAAAAGCGAAAAATCACTTCTGCCATTTTTGTCAAAGACAACAACTTCGCCATCCAGCACAAAAGTGTATTTTTGTGCAAGTTGCCTCAAACTTTCAGAGATGTTTCTAAATCTGTTTGTGTAGTTCACTCCGTTCCTGCTCAGCAAAATGACCTTTCCTTTCTCGCCATATGCAAGCATGCGATAGCCATCATATTTGATCTCAAAAATCCAATTCTCGCCGATTGGGACTTTTTCGGAAAGTTTGGCAAGTTGGACGTCGCACTTCTTAAAAGGATTTTTTGGAGTTGTCATCTGCGGGGTGTCTGCACCGGCAAAATTGTCAGACATTTTCATCAGCAGCCAGTTGTTGTCTTTCGTCCTTAACAGCGACCACTTTCCTTTCAACTTTTGCCCGCGCAAAACAAATTCGATATGGCCTTTGTTCAAACCATATCCCATCTCCCACGCAGGCTCATATGTGCCACTGTCGTAAATCTGAACAGTTCCTGCACCATAGTTGCCCTTTGGAATAACTCCCTCAAAATTGATGTAGTCCAGTGGGTGGTCCTCCACCTTAACCGCCAGCCTTTTGACCTTTGTGTCAAAAGAAAACCCCTTAGGAACAGCCCAACTGACCAGCACCCCATCAAATTCAAGCCTGAAATCAAAATGTTTTGCCCTTGCCTCATGATATTGAACAACAAAACGATTTCCGCCGCCCTTTTCCTCCCTTCCAAAAGGCTCGGAAGTGTCCTCGAAATTCCGCTTTTCATTATACTTTTTCAGTTTCATCTTGCCACTTTTTTAAGACTCTTTTGCAAAGCGTCCATAAGGTTTATTATCTTTGTTGGCTCGGCCTTTTCCTTTTGCTCAACAATTTCGTGTCCTGCAATTTTGCGCTTGATGGCCTTTTTCAACTTTTCATTATATTCGTCTTTATAGATTTGCGGTTTAAATGGCTCTGTCATTTGTTCAATCAGATTCATGGCAAGGTCAAGTTCTTTTTTGTCCACTTTTGGCAGTTTCACCTCTGGCAACTTTTGCACCTCGTCAAAAAAATATAGGGTGTTCACAATCATCTGCCCATCTCTTGCCCTGACAAGCACAAGGGTTTCTTTTGTGCCCAGAACTGTCTTTGCAAGACCTGCCTTCTTCTGCCTTTCCATGGCATCCAAAAGCACTTTATACGCCTTTTCGCCCCCTGTGGGCGTTGCATAATATGCCCTGTCAAAATAAACCGGGTCAATTTCATCCAGATTGACAAATTGCTCTATCGTGATGTTTTTGTCCTTTTGCGTTTTAATCTTTTCAAAGTCCTCATCAGTAAACACGACATATTTTCCTTTTTCATATTGATAACCCTTCACAATGTCCTCATTTTTCACCTCTCTGTCATCGAAGTCAACACAAGTCTTTTTGTATTTCACGCGAGTCATGGTGTTTTTTTCAATCATGTTGAAACCTATATCGTTTTCCTTTATGCTTGCTGAAAGCGTTATTGGAATATAAACAAGCCCGAAAGTTATTGCACCCTTATAGTAAGCCATCTTCCCCTCCTTTGAAGTATTCTTTGCAAAAATAGGGCTAAAAATACTGCCGTTTTATTGATTTCAACCCATATTTTTGCTATAATTAGGCCATGAAAACAAAACTGCTGGGTGTTGAAAAAACATCAAATGGAAAATATGTGAAAACCTATCTTGCAAAATACAAAACCTCAAAAGGAGAGTTTTGTTATGAATTTGCTTCGCGAAAGGATGTGCCTGATGTCTTGGCAAAAACACCAAAACCGGATGCTGTCAGAATCTTGCCATATTTTTATGATGAAAAAGGGCAACTGCAAGTTGTCCTAATAAAAGAATTCAGATTTCCGATAAACAAATATGTCTATGCCCTGCCTGCCGGCATAATTGATGGCGAAGAACTGCCGATTGAAAGTGCAAAAAGAGAATTGAAAGAGGAAATTGGAGCGGATGTTGTTTCAATCAGGCAAACAGAAAAAGCCTCCTACAGCAGTGCTGGGTTTTCGGACGAAAGCATCGTCACATTTGAGGCGGAAATAAAGTTTGGCGGAAAGCAACACCTTGAAACTTTTGAGGACATCACGCCAATCATTGTCAACCTTGACACCCTTTTCAAAATGTTGGATGAAGAAGATTTTGGTGCACAACCCCGTCTTCAACTTCGATGTTTCTATTACAAAATGAAAAATGACAACAAAAAAAGGCTTTAAATAAAGCCTTTTTTTAACCTACGCTTTCAGTTTCTTCCTTTTCAACTTTAACAGGAACAACTGTGCGATATTTCTTTAATCCAGAGCCTGCAGGAATAAGTTTTCCAATGATGACATTTTCTTTGATGCCCACAAGGTTGTCTACCTTGCCCTTAAGAGCTGCATCTGTAAGCACACGAGATGTCTCTTGGAAGGAAGATGCAGACAAGAAACTTTCAGTTGAAAGAGAAGCCTTTGTGATTCCAAGAAGGATTCTTCTTGCAATGGCAGGTCTTCCGCCATTTTTGAGGACTCTTTCATTTTCTTCTTCACATCTTGAAATGTCAACAACTTCGCCAGACAGAAGATTTGTGTCGCCACTGTCTTCAATCTTAACTTTCTTCAACATCTGCCTGATGATGATTTCAATGTGTTTGTCGTTGACCTTAACATCTTGTCCACGATAAACAGAAATAACTTCACTGAGCAAATATTGCTGAAGACCTTTCAATCCCTTTGTGACAAGCAAGTCTGAAGGATTGATTGCGCCGGCTGTAAGTTGGGTGCCAGGTTCTACTGTGTCGCCGTTTTTAACCTTTAAGATTGCAGGTTTTCTTACTTCATAATCTATGTCGCCTTCGCCTGTTACGATGGTGATATAGTAGTTTTTAGCGTCTTCCTTAAGTTTTATCTTTCCGGAAACTTCACTCAGCACGCACTCACCTTTTGGTCGTCTTGCTTCAAAGATTTCTTCAACCCTAGGCAACCCTTGTGTGATGTCCGCAGCAACAGCAGCACCGCCGGTGTGGAAGGTCCTCATGGTTAACTGTGTGCCAGGTTCGCCAATTGACTGAGCGGCAATAATTCCAACAGCCTCGCCAAGTGTGACCATGTCTTTGCCAGCCAGATTTCTGCCATAGCACTTTGCGCACACGCCATGTTTGCAGCGGCAAGTGATAAGAGAACGGATTTCAACCTCTT
>CANRLJ010000061.1 GCA_947631485.1 uncultured Clostridia bacterium
TTGCCCCGTCCTTGATTGCTTCGCCCTTTCTTACATCAAGCCTTACACTTGCATAAAATTTGAGTGCCTTTCCGCCTGTGGTGGTCTCTGGGTTTCCAAACATAACCCCAATCTTTTCACGCAGTTGGTTGATGAAGATCACTGCGGTGTTTGACTTGCTTGAAACAGAGGTCATTTTTCTTAATGCCTGGCTCATCATCCTTGCCTGCAAGCCAACATGATTGTCGCCCATTTCGCCATCAATTTCTGCCTTTGGAGTTAGTGCGGCAACAGAGTCCACAACAATCACATCAAATGCACCAGAGCGAATAAGTGTGTCGCAAATATTCAGTGCCTGCTCGCCATTGTCAGGTTGTGAAACATACAAAGATTTTGTGTCAACGCCAAGTTTTTCGGCGTAACTTGGGTCGAGGGCATGTTCTGCGTCAATAAATGCCGCTCTTCCGCCTGCCTTTTGTGCCTCGGCAATGATATGCAAAGAAACGGTGGTCTTTCCGGAACTTTCTGGGCCATAAATTTCGATGATTCTTCCTCTTGGAATTCCACCAATTCCAAGTGCAAGGTCAAGTGTCAAACATCCCGTAGGAATAACCTCAACTTTTTGATATGGTTGGTCGCCAAGTTTCATGATTGCGCCCTTGCCAAAATCCTTTTCAATTTTTAAAAGTGCTTGTTCCAAAGCCTCTTCTCTTGGGTCTTTTTTTTCTGCCATAACAACTCTCCTAAATATGTAATTATTTTACCCTAAATCGCCAAATTTTCAAAGCAATTTTAAGACAAATATTTCAAAAGCCTAAACAGTGCAAAGTTGACAACATTTTCAAAAGTATTGTCGCCCTCAAACAGTGCAGAAAACACATAAATCTGCTCTTTGTTTCCAAGTGCAACAAAACTCTTGCCCTCCTCGTTTGCAACAACAGACAGGCACAAGTTGCCACTTTGCGCAAGTCTTTTGGTCAAATTAAATGCCACTTCTTTGCTGACAACACCCTTTTCCTCAACAAGACTGCGTGAGATGTTCATATTCACAATGTCGTCGTCGGACAAAAGGATGATGCTGCTGCACACTTTCACACCCTTTTCGCTCCTCAATCTTGATGTGATTGCTCCGGCGGTGAATTGTTCGGCAATAGAAATTGTGATGTCCTTTTCATTTAAAATTCTTCCGCACGCCTCCGCCAAACTTTCGTCCTTTAAAGAAATCAGATTTTCACCAAAAGCCTGCTCGATGCACTCAACCTCTTTCGAATAGTAAACAGTATGTAAAAACTCAGATTTGGTTATGATATTATAACTTATTTTTTCCTCTTCCGCAAATTTTTGAAAGATGGTTTTAACTGAATTTCTGCTCTTTCCAAAAACTGTCAAAACAAAAGACTCTAAGTTTGAGAAAAACAATCCCAAAAAGTGTTGCAAGTCCAATTCAGAGGGCAAAAACAGCATCTGTTTGTCCTCAGATTTCAAAATCAGTGCCTGTTCTTCAAGAAGTTCAAAGGTGTCGCCCTCTTGTTTAATCTGTTCAACCACATTGTCAATCAAGTTGTTTTCACAAACAACGGCCGTCTTTTCAGCACTGCGTGCATCACGGCAAACAGAAACAAATTCGTCGATGTCATTGCAATAAAACAACTCATCAAAAAATCCAAGTTTGTTCAGGATTTTTTGTATTTTTGCCATGTCCTCATGAAAAACAACAACCCTATTTTTCATCTTTTAACACCTGCCTATTGTTTGTGATATATTTGACCCCCGAAACGATGGTCATAATGACAGTGATTGCAAGCAAAACATATCCAATCAAGTTGAACACCGTGTTTGCTGTGCCCTTGATTGTATAATAAAATTCCTCAACAAGAAATGCATAAAGGAAATAGAAGATAAGTGTAATCATCTGAAAAACAGTCTTAACTTTCCCATATATATCAGCCGCAAGAACGACATTTTTTGATGCTGCCAACTGCCTGAACGCACTGACGATAAACTCTCTTGCAAAGATGATAAACACCGCCAAAATGCCGATGTAATAAGGATATATGATTGCATCAACAACCTGTGGATTTGCAATGTTTGGAGTGATTGGGCAAGCGATCAACAGCAGCATCCCCGCCAAAACAAGCACCTTGTCGGCAATGGGGTCAAGAAACTTGCCAAGGTTTGTCACCAAATTTCTTTTTCTGGCAATATTCCCGTCCAAAAAGTCGGTGAAGCACGCAATCATAAAGACCAAAGTCGCGATAAGCTTTCCGTAAGGAATAAAACTTGCCAAAAAGAAAAAGATGAAAACAGGAATTAAGACAATTCTGAATAGTGTAATTTTATTTGGAAGATTCATAATATTCTCCTTTAAAGTTTTCGCCGTCAAAGCCGACAAACCTGACATTTACAAATTTGCCAGGTGCCACATTTTCATTTTCCACAATTTCAACCCCAAAGTCAACTGTTGGAGAAAGAAATTCGGTGTGTCCAACATAAACTCCCTTGCTTTCGTCAAAATAATCCACCAAAACGCAAAATTCTTTGCCCAGCAGCATCTTTGCCTTTTCTGTTGCAATGGAGTTTTGAAGTTTCTGAATCTTTTTCAGCCTGTGCCTTTTGACTCTTTCTGACAACTGCCCATCCATAAAATAACTTGGCGTGTTTTCCTCTCGGTAATAAGGAAAGAAACCTGCATAGTCAAACTTGCTTTCTTTTATGAAGGAACACAGTTTTTTGAAGTCCGCCCTGCTTTCTGTCGGATAGCCAACAATGAAAGTCGTTCTGAGTGCAATTTGAGGATATTTTTCCTTCAATTTTTTCACCAACTCTCTGGTTTTGTCCTCGCCCAATCTTCGCCTCATGCTCTTCAGAATTCTGTCGTCAATATGTTGAAGCGGAATATCCAAATATTTGCACATCTTTGGCTGTGTTGCAATAAAGTCCAGCAGTTCGTCGGAGGTTTTTTCTGGATATGCATAATGCAACCTAATCCACTTTATTTCATCAATCTTGCACAGTTTTTTGCAAAGTTTAATCAGCATATTCTGCCCAAGGTCCTCGCCATATCTTGTCACATCTTGTGCAACCACGACAAGTTCTTTTATTCCGTTTTTTGCCAAGTCTTTTGCCTCATCAACAATCTCGTCAATTGGAAAACTTCTGTATCTTCCCTTGATTCTTGGAATTGTGCAATAAGAACAAGCATTGCTGCATCCATCTGCGATTTTCAGATATGCGTAAGAGCCTCTACTCGTGAAAATGCGACCTCTTGTGGCCTTGTTTTCCTCAGATTTCACCCCATACAAGCCCTCAACAATTTGGCAAATATTTTCATTGTCCTGTGCGGAAAGAAAGGCATCAACCTCAGGGATTTCCTTCATAAGTTCTGTCTTGTGTCTTTGCGCCAAACATCCCGTAACAACAACTTTTTCGATTATTCCCTTTTCCTTGAGGATGCAAGTTTTAAATATGTTTTCAAGTGCCTCCTCCTTTGCTGGCGTGATGAAGGCACAGGTGTTCACAATCACAACATCCGCATCATTTACATCATCAACGATGTCAAACCCATCTTGTTTAAGTTTAAAAAGCATCTTTTCAAGGTCAACCCTGTTCTTGTCGCACCCAAGCGAGATTGCTGACACCTTTTTGTCTTTTATTTTTGTATTCATCTTTCCTCTTCTATTTTGATTTATCCTGATTTAATGGCCTCACAATGCTTTCAAGTTGAACCTTGAGGTCTGCAAGTGAAAACGGAATCAATTCCTTTGTCTGCTGATTTTGCAAAGAGTTTGCAACCGAATTGCAAAGTGCACAACCAATGCATCTTGAAACATAATCCCCTGTCTTTGAAACTCGATCGGTTGGTTTCCACCCGGGCTGTCTTCGAAGGTCATACAACGGGTGGTCGTCCGACCTATCATTATGAAATGCCGAGCCTGTCAGACGCAAAATATTTTTGTCTTGCATGACAAAGCATCTGTCATTTTGCTTAAAAAACTTGTCCATCTGCCAAATCTGAGTCAAAACGGACATAAAACTGTCGGTTGTCAGTTCTTTAAGTTTTTGTCTGTCCTCAATGGACATCTTCACATCGTCAAGTCTTTTAACCAACTCTTCCCAAGAGCGCTCAGACGCCGCCCACATTTGGTCATATGGTGACAAAATATTCAAAGTTGGCACCAAAGATTCTCTTGCCCAAATTCCATATGACACAAGGAAAATTTGTTCAAGCATCTTTGATGTTTGAGCGTATGAATAGTTTAAGAGTGAACATTTGATTAAAAAGGTGTTCAACATGAAATCAAAGTTTGTTTTTCCGCAGCAGTGAGCAAACAATGTGATTTTTCTCAAATTTTTGCAAGCGGCCTCAACAGCAATTTTTCTTCCGTCTTTGCTTACAAGTGGAAGAAAAATCTTGTCCACAAAAAGTTCTTGCACCCTGCGTTTGTCGTCGTCATTTTCAAATATCTTTCTGTAATTGACAGAATAGATGTCAACTTCATCGGCAAACACTCCCAGCATGGAACTTACAAACTTTGCATAGCCGTTTGCCGCCCGGTCAGTTTTTGTTCCGTCTCCGCCAAAAATCAAGACGATTGGTCTGTCAGTTTTAAAGTCGTCAAGAGAAACATCTTGCCAATGAAATCGAGTTGAGTCATCCAAAACGCGTTTTCCTATTGTAATTTCTTTTGAATCTTTCATTATCTTCAGTCAACCTCTCCAAAAATCTGTTCAAATTCCTCAATGGAGATGTAAACAGTTCTTCCCTTAGGGCCATCCGC
>CANRLJ010000062.1 GCA_947631485.1 uncultured Clostridia bacterium
TGATTTTTTGCTTTTCATCACCTGCTCAACAGTTCCTGCCGCAACAATTTCGCCGCCGTGAGCACCGGCATATGGGCCGACATCCACCAAATAGTCTGCCGCCCTCATGGTGTCCTCATCGTGTTCAACGACAATCAAGGTGTTTCCCAAAGATTGCAGTTTCTTCAGGGTGTTTAAGAGTTTTTCATTGTCACGCTGGTGCAAACCTATGGAAGGCTCGTCCAAGATGTAAAGCACGCCCACAAGACCGCTTCCAATTTGCGTTGCAAGTCTGATTCTTTGTGCCTCACCGCCTGACAAACTTTCTGCCGAACGATTTAGTGTCAAATATGAAAGCCCAACATCTTGCAAGAAAGTCAGTCTGGCAAGCACCTCTTTCAAGATTGGCTCTGCAATTTGCATCTTGGTCTTTGAAAGTTGGAGATTTTCAAGAATTGGAATAAGGTTTCGGATGCTCTTGGAGCAATAGTCGTCTATGTCTTGTCTGTTTATCTTAACCGAAAGTGCCGCCTCGTTAAGTCTTTTGCCGTGGCAGACCGAACAAGTCTGTTCGTGCATAAATCGGCCTATTTCAAACTTTATGAACTCGCTGTTGGTTTCTTGATATCTTCTTCTTAGGTTGTTTACAATCCCCTCAAAGTTCACCTCAACTTTGTGTCTGCCAAATTTGTTGTCAACTTCCACCAAAATTTTGTCCGAGCCTGTCCCGTAAAGCAATATTTTCAGTTTGTCCTTTGGCAAATTTTTCACAGGGGTGTCCAAGTTGATGTCGTACTGTTTTGAGAGTGCCAGAAAATAACTCTTTGCCATAGAGCCATCTTCCATGCGCCAGCCAGTGAGGTTAAAAGCCCCTTCATTTATTGACAGAGAGGAATTTTTAAGCACAAGTCCCTCGTCGATGTCCAAAATATATCCAAGCCCTGTGCAATGTGGGCAAGCGCCATAAGGTGCGTTAAAGGAAAATATGCGTGGACTGATTTCTTCCAATGTCCAGCCACACTCAGGGCAGGCATAGTTTGTGGAATACATCTCGCTGCTGTCCTCCGTGGCAATCACAACAAGCCCATCGGCAAGTTTCAGTGCCGTCTCCACACTTCCTGTAAGTCTTGCGTCCTTGCCTTCCTTCAAAGAGATGCGGTCAACGACAACGCTTATGTCGTGTTTAATGTTTTTGTCCAAAGAGATGGTCTCATCCAGCGTGTAGATGTTTCCGTCCACTTCCACACGCACATAGCCGCTTCTTTTCAGGCTGTCAAACAGTTTTTCGTGGCGCCCCTTTTGCCCTCGAACAACCGGCGCCAACACTGTGATTTTTGCCCCCTCGCCAAGTTCTTTGACTGCATCAACAATTTGGTCGATGGATTGCTGCTTGACCTCTCTGTGACAGTGAGGACAAAAAGGCGTTCCGACTCTGGCAAACAAAAGCCTCAAATAGTCATATATTTCAGTCACCGTTCCAACAGTGGAGCGTGGGTTTCTGTTTGTGGTCTTTTGGTCGATGGAAATTGCAGGAGACAACCCCTCGATGGACTCCACATCAGGCTTTTGTGCTGCTCCCAAAAATTGTCTGGCATAGGACGACAGACTTTCGATATATTTTCTTTGCCCCTCAGCAAAAATTGTGCCAAACGCCAAAGAGGACTTTCCAGAGCCGCTCACTCCGGTGAAAACAATAAACTTATCTCTTGGCAATGTCAAATTTATGTTTTTAAGGTTGTTTTCTTTTGCACCCTTAATCACAATTTCATTTTTCATACAGTACACCTTCCAGTTTCACAGATTATACCATATTTTCGATAATCTTAAAAGTGAATAACAAAAATAGCAACACTTGTTGCTATTTTATTCTTTCTTTTGATTGTTTTGTTTTTGATTGTAACAGTGTCACCTTTGCATCAACCATGCCGCTTTCCATTTGCTTGATGTAGTTGTCTTTGAAGAGGGTTGGTTGAACATAAAAATAGTCAACACCTCTCAACTCTGCATCGGTCAACTGATTATAGACATTTCTTGTTGACAAAACAAAGTCGCCCTTATATCCACGAAGTGGCAACTTTATGTCAATGGTCCTAAGTTTGGTCAATCTTCCCGTGCGGCCAACAGGCTTTTCTCCACGATAGTCGGCAGATGGGTCCATCATAGGAAGATACATATATCCAAAGAAATGGCGTTTGAAAACAGGTCTGACTGTTCTGTTGAGTTCTTCTATTTCTTCTGGTGTTCTGCTTTGTGCGTTTTTACGATACATTTAAACCTCCAAGTAATAAACAAATTATAGCCCAACTTTGTGCAAAAGTCAAGACTATAAATTATGCTTCATAATTTTTTTTTACAACTTTTTATTCGATGCTGTCTTTTCTATTTAATTTCTTTTTAAGTGTGGCAATTTTGTTTCTAAGTTCGATTGCGCGTTCAAAGTCCAACTGAGACGATGCAATCTTCATCATGGAGGTCAAGCGGTCAATCTCCTTAGGAATATCTTTTCTTGCAACAGATTTTTCTCCAACCTTCTTTGAAATGTCAAGGGTGTTTTTAATCTCTTTGATTATTGTCTTTGGAACTATGTTGTGCTCTTTATTAAACTGCTCTTGAATTTTTCTTCTTCTTTCTGTTTCGTCAATCGCCTTTCGCATGCTGTCCGTGACTGTGTCTGCAAACATAATCACATGTCCATTTGCGTTTCTGGCGGCACGACCGACAGTTTGAATAAGTGCACCCTCACTTCTCAAAAAGCCCTCTTTGTCGGCGTCCAAGATGCACACAAGTTCCACTTCGGGCATGTCCAACCCCTCTCTTAGAAGATTTATTCCCACCAAGATATCAAACTCTCCTTGTCTGAGGCCGTTGATGATGTCCACACGCTCCAATGTGTCAATCTCGCTGTGCAAATATTTCACCTTAAACTCTCTGTCTGCCAAATAGGTTGTAAGGCTTTCCGCCATCTTTTTGGTGAGTGTAGTCACCAAAACTCTGCCGTTTCTGGCTATGGTCTTTTTGCACTCCAACATAAGTTCTTCAACCTGATTTTTGATTGGTTTTATCTCAATTTTTGGGTCCAAAAGACCTGTTGGCCTTATGACTTGTTCCACAACCTGCCCCGCCTTGTCAAGTTCGTATTTTGAAGGAGTGGCGGAAACATAAATTGTCTGTTTCAGTTTCTTTTCAAATTCCTCAAATTTAAGAGGGCGGTTGTCCTTGGCTGCCTCCAATCGAAAACCATAATCAACCAAAGATGTCTTTCTTACCTTGTCACCATTATACATGGCGCGGATTTGTGGAATTGTCATGTGGCTTTCGTCAATGATGGTCAAAAAGTCCTTTGGAAAATAATCTATAAGTGTGTATGGTGCTTCGCCAGGTTTTCTTCCATCAAAATATCGCGAATAGTTTTCTATTCCGCTGCAATAACCCACCTCTTTCATCATTTCAAGGTCATAAGCAACGCGTTGGCCTATTCTTTCCGCCTCAAGAGGCTTTCCATGTGCCTCAAAGTCCTTTATTGCTTTCTCGCGGTCGATAGAAATTTGTTCAATCGCATTTTGCAGCGTGTTTGAGCCAACAGCATAGTGCGTTGCAGGATAGATTGCCACAAACGAAACATGGTTTAAAAGGTTTCCGCTGACTGGGTCAAATTCATATATCTTTTCAATTTCATCGCCAAAAAATATCACCCTGATTGCCAATTCGCTGGTGTTTGCAGGAAAAATATCCACAACATCGCCGTTAACTCTGAAAGTTGTGCGTTTGAAATCAATGTCATTTCGAGTGTATTGAATTGCAATCAAGTGGCTGATGAGTTCGTCTCTGTCAAACTCCTCCCCTTCGCGAAGGGCGATGTGAAGATTGTGATATTCCTCTGGGCTGCCCAAGCCATAGATGCAAGAGACTGACGCCACAACAATGGTGTCCTTTCTTTCAAGCAGTGAAGAGGTGGCAGAAGAGCGCAGTTTATCGATGTCCTCATTTACTGCCATGTCCTTTTCAATGTAGGTGTCGGTGGAAACGATGTAAGCCTCAGGCTGATAATAGTCATAGTATGAAACAAAATATTCCACACGGTTGTTTGGAAAAAACTCGCGAAATTCATTGCAAAGTTGTGCTGCCAAGGTCTTGTTGTGAGCAATCACAAGTGTTGGTTTGTTCACTTGTGCAATTATGTTTGCCATTGTGTAAGTTTTGCCCGAGCCTGTCACCCCTAGCAGCACTTGGTCTTTAAGTCCGTCCTCAATGCCCTCCACAAGGCTGTTTATGGCTTGTGGCTGGTCGCCCGCCGGCTTGTATGGCGATTTTAAAACAAATTTTTCTTCCATAAATCTTATTTTACCACAAACGCAAACAAAAATCTACATATTTTCACAAAAAATAAAAACAGCAATGCTTCGCGAAAAATTTTGGAAAAAAGAAAAGTTGAAAACGCGCGCGTCTTTCACAAGTCTTTTTGCGAAAATTCCAAGATATATTGCACAACGTCCAGCACATAAACTTTGAAAAACCGCCTTTCTGCTGCAACATATTCGTCAAATTCTGCAAGCAGTTTTTTGTTAAGCAATTTTGCAAAATCATCATATTCTTTCTTAAAATCCTCACGTGGCTTTTGCAGCCTTTTTTCTTTAAGGTATAGTTCATAAATTTTTGAAGCAACATCTTTCATAATAACCCCTTTTTAAAACGACAGTTGTCATTATTTTTATTATACAGT
>CANRLJ010000063.1 GCA_947631485.1 uncultured Clostridia bacterium
TTCTAAGCCCTTTTTTTGCCCCAGCAGGAGATGTCAGGGTTGAAATGGTGAAGTTTTTCTCGTCGAGGCTGGCAGTTGGTGTGACATTTAAGTAGATGTCGCCGCGAGAAGTCTTGTTTTGCCACAAAACTTTTTCTATTCTTATTTCGTTTTGTATTTCAATTTGAATTTCAACCAATCTTGTAAATGCGCCGATTGTGGTTCCAATTTGATAATACACCTGTCGATACTCAACCGACAAAGTGTCCACAACATATGACAAATCTTTTGTGGAGTTTGCCAAAACTCTAAATGACAATCTGCCTCTGGCTGTGTCAAGGGCAAAAGTGTCAACTTGATAGAACCTGTTTGACAAAACAGTGTTTTCGTTTATTGGATTGTTGTCTGAAAGAAGTTGGCTTTCAATGTTGTTTTGGTCATACAAAGTTTCGTCTGAAGTGATTGTGAAGTTGCCAAAAGAGAAATATGTAGGCGCAATGAGGTCTGGACGAAGTGAAATTGTTATGTTTGCAACCGCACGGCTGTTTATTTCGTCATCGCTCAAAGTTTCGGAAGAATAAAGTGCAACCGACCTGACATTTGCATTTAGATATTTCACAGAATAAAAACTTTCAACGGAGAAAATTCTGACAAACACAACATCGTTGTGATTTACATCATATCCGTTAAAGACAAAGGCAATAAAGCCCCTAAATCTGACGCCTGTGTGAGCAGAAAGTTGATAAGTTTGTGTGGCAGCATCGTAACTCAAAGAGAAGTTTGTTGCTGTTGTCACAGGTCTAAACTGATTGAACAGCCCCGTGTAAGTTTCTGTGAGAGTTGTCAAAGAATCGATGGTGGCGTCGGCAAAATATCTGTCTGCCAACTGCTCTGCCTCTTCCAACTCCATGCCGTTTGAAGTGAACAAAAACACAAGGTCGGAGATGTCCATGTATCTGAAATCCACGCCACTGTCAGAAAGTGACTGATAGTTTAACATCAAAGAGATGTTTGTGCCAGATTCCAGCAAAATTTTTGTCAAAGAAGAGTTGTAAACATCGCCCAATTTCAACTGATTTCCATCCAAGATGAAGCCCTGTTGGTCATAGGTTTCAACATGAACATTGCTTGAAGAACTGTCTGCGTTTGAAACTGTTGCAGAGACCATAGGAACAAACACATCCACCTTAAAGTGAGCGGAAGAGCGGTTTGTTATGTGATAGAACCAAAATTCTGTGCTGTCCTCAAACATAGTACTTCTGAGGCGAATCCTCAAAGAAACATTGACATAAGGCGTGCCGTCCTCTAAGCCATTGTTCAACTCTCTGAAATTTGAAAACTCAAAGTGTGTGTTCCCCAAATCCAAAAGTTGAATCCCCGTGATGTGACTCATGCCATAAATTCTGAAATAATAGTCCTTATAGCCTGCCGCCTCACTGCCAGAGGACATAACAAAACTCTGCCCCTCGCCTGGCATATCAACAACACTGCCATCATCAGCAATCTGTTTCACATCGATGGTGTCGGTGTCAACAGAAATCTTGAAGAGGTCAAGGCTGACATTTGTTGTTGCATATTCGTTGCTGCAAGCAGTAAACTTCACCTCAAAGTTTTCAAGTTGGTTTCCAAAATCATTTCCGGCGCAGACATAAACCTCCGAGCCGTTTTGAAGATTGGCTGAAACATAGTTTGCCCCGTCATATGTAAACTGAATAAGTTGCCCGTTTTGATAGAACTTCAAGACTCTGCCAAGGTTGTCGGTGTCGTTGCCATATTGAGAACTTGGGCTGAAGTCTGGATAGATATTTTGCCCAACTTTGTTTTGATTTGCCTTCACCGAGATGTAATACATGCTGTTTGCGGTTATCACCACATCGTCAGGAAGAAGTTTTGCCCTGATCATATAGCCGAAAGAGTTTACATAACTTGAATAAACCTGAATTCTTCCGTTGTTTAGTACTTGTGTGCCGTTTGACAACTCAACTTGCGTTGGATAATAAAGCGTGTTAAACTGAACATCGACCTCATTTGACAAGGTTGTTCCGTCATAGTTGTTTGTTGAAACAGAATAGTCAACATCAAGATATTTTGCTCTAAATGCAAATTTAAAGTTGCCAAACTTTCGATATTCGTTTGTGTCGTTTGCATCGATGACAAAATTTATTAAAACACCCTCTTCGCTTTCAACATAAGAGGTGGAGATGTCAAAATATTCTTCATAGCCCACATTGCCATTTATGTCGGTGTATCTTGCCATCTCTTCACATGTGCCACCGACCATACGATACACAACAGGCTGAACATCAACAGCAAGTGAGGTCTTAACCATCAAACTTCCAACAACCCTTGTGAAACTTGTGTTGTCTTGTGTCACCGTGCTTCCGCTGTTGCTTCTTCTAAGTTCGAAAGCAAGGTTTTGCATCTCAATTTGTGCATCAACATAGTGCTTTGGCACAGCACCATTTTCGTCAATCATCACAATCTCGCCGGTCTGCTTGTCGCTTTGCAGCTCTGTGCCAGCCTGATAATCGTATGTATATGTGCCGTTTAATGTGAAGTTTGCAAAAGAAACATTTTCAAGCACTTTAAGTTCCACCTGCCCCGAGACATTTGTTCTGTCCAAGACTATGGCTTTCAGTCCGATTGTGCCCAAAGTGTAGTTTTCATAGACAAACAACCTTTCTTCGTTTGTTTGTTCGTCTTTCAAAATTTCAGCAGCCTTTTCTCCTCCAATCAAAACCTCTTTTGAGTTTTCAGGATTCACAAGGTCTCCCACAAATTCCCAACCCACATCTCTGATGTTTGCATCTGTTGGGGTCATATTGAAATATTCTTCCGGTCTTAAAACCTTTCCCTCATAGTCTGGTGAGTCTTTTTCGCCTTTCACGATGAACATCTTTGGCTTTAATGACTCAACACCGGCATCCAGCCTGTCCAACAGAGTGTTTACTTTGATATTCAAAATCTTGCTTTTGGAGGCATCTTCAATTGAGTAAACCCTTATTTGCGCATCACCACTTGAAACTGCAGAAACGACAAAGGAATAATTTTCGCTATTGTGTTTTGTTGCACGAGTTGGAACGGAAATACACTCGCCGCCACTGACAACACTTATGCCAACACCTGCAGAAGAATTTTTAAGTGTGACGTCAACCGTTTCAATGTCGGAATCAACTTCATCTTTGTTTGTAAACAAAACTATGGTCGAGTCGCCGCCAACTTGAAGTGAAACTTTTTCGCCACAAGCTGAAAGGAATATCCCGCCCAACAGCATAAACACACTCAAAATCCCAAGCGCTAGCTTTCTCATAAGGTCCTCCAAAATTATTATTTACAAGATTGCGAGTTTTTATATATATAATTATAAATAAAGGGCAAAGCCATTGTCAAATTTTGGAAGAAAAAAACACAAAAATAAAAATAATTTTAAAATTCGACAAAAATCAAAAAATATATTTTGCCGGCTTATTTTTCAAAATATTTTCTAAAAGTGCGTTTCGGACGACACGCATTTTTGCAAGAAAAAATATTAAAAAATAAATAAAAAAACAAAAAAATGCCCAAAAATAGCATTTTTTTGCAATTTTTTGACATTTTTTTGCAATTTTTTATTGTTTTTCTCTTTGACTGTATTTCAGTTTTGTGGACATCCCTCCACGAATATGCTTTTCAGAAAAGTTCACATCAAGCACGTGCTTCACCTTGTCATACAAATGTGCGTCTATTCTGTTCAGCCTCTTTGCCAAGTCATTGTGCACCGTGCTCTTGCTTAAATTAAAAATTTGAGCGGTTTTGCGGATTGTGTCTTGTGTGTCTGCAATGTGATTTGCCACTTGCAGTGTACGTTCTTTTATATATGCTCTCATTGACCCCTCCATAAAATTTTGATATACAAAACTCTATGTTTGGGGTTGTCAATTTATGCAAGTTTTTGTCGAAATTTGGCAATAAAAAACCATGGACAAGCCATGGTTTGTTTTATTTTTGACACTCTTCAATCAAAGCAACGATTTCAGATATTGTCTTAACTTGGCTTATTTTTTCGTCAGGAATTGTGATTCCGTATTCCTCTTCAAGAGTCATAAGCATTTCGATGATGTCAAGAGAATCTGCCCCCAAATCTTCAATAATATTGGACTCTGGCTTAACCATGTCTTTGGAAATACCAAGTTGTTCTGCAACTAAATCTCTTACTTTTTCTAAAATCATGTTTCAAACCTCCATATATATAATAACACAATATTCTTAGAAAAAGCAAACAAAAGACAGTTGTTGCAACAAAAAACTGCTCACAAATTGCAAGCAGTCTTATTTTTATTTGTTTTGCAGGTCAAGATAAAGGTTTGGATCAACTTCAACTCCGTCTTTAAACATCGTAAAGTGCAAGTGCCCGCCGGTTTTAAATTCATTTCCGGCACTGTCAGAGGCTTCTCCAAGTTCCTGTCCCTTTTTCACTCTGTCTCCAACTTTCACCTTCAATTCATCAAGCGAGCCATAAACACTGACATAGCCATTTGAGTGAGAAATCTGCACCACCTTGCCATTTAATGAGTCGTCATTTATACTATCAACAACTCCGTCATAAATGGACATCACCACGCTGCTGTCTGACTTTAAGTCCACCGACAAGTGACAGTCCCACCTTTCAAGACTGTCGTTATACTGCAATTTGTAGTCCGCATAGTCCTTCACA
>CANRLJ010000064.1 GCA_947631485.1 uncultured Clostridia bacterium
CTTTTGTTTATTAAAACGCTGTATTTAATGGTCGTTTCGGTGGCAACAACCAATATGTCCTTTGCCTCATATTTTTGAAGAGCAGGTTTGATTGCCGGAACAGTGCCAATGAAATTGACTTTCGGAAACTCCGCCCTAACTTCTTCCAAACATGTGCAAGAAAGCGTGTTGCAAGCAAGAACCACAATGTCAAAATCAAAGAAATTTCTGATGTTTTTCAAATTTTGCAGAGTTATTTCATGCAAATTGGTTTTGTTTCCGTATGGCATGTTTTTGTCGTCACAAAACAAAAGATAGTTGCAGCAGACCTTTTGGGCACACGCCCTTAACACATTAACCCCACCACTTCCGCTGTCAATCAACAAAACTTTTTTCATCAAAATATTTTATGTGACATCGCCGTATTGTGATACAAAATAAAACAAATAAAATTTTTTATGAAAAATAAGTTGATTTTTGAAAAAAAGTGTGTTATAATGGCATGGTTAAACGATAAATCAAGGAGAAAGACATGGCAAACATTAAATCAGCTAAAAAAAGAGTGTTGATTGAAAGAGAAAGAAGAGTAAAAAACAACTCCGTTAAATCTGAAATAAAGACAATCGCAAAGAAGTTCAAAGCAGACCTTTCTGAAGATGTTGCAAAAGCAGAAGAAACATACAAAAACCTTTCAGCAAGACTTGACAGTGCGGCCAGAGAAAACATCATCCATCAAAACTCTGCAAATCGCAAGAAGGCTCACTATGCAAAATTGTTAGACGATGCAAAAAAGACAAAGTAGTTTCTCACAGCATAAAAAATTCGCAAACACGCCCGATTAAAAAGGCGTGTTTTTATTTTAAATTGTTTGATATTTAAACATTTTGTGCTAGACTATATACATGATAAGAATAACAAAAAGTTGGGCAAACCTTCTAAAAGATGAATTTCAAAAGCCCTACTTCAAAGAATTGCAATCATTTTTGGAAAAAGAATACTCCACAAAGGACATCTATCCCCCAATGTCCGACATCTTCAATGCACTAAATTTTGTCAAATATGAGGATGTGAAAGTTGTGATTCTTGGGCAAGACCCATATCACGAACCCGGACAAGCACATGGCTTGGCATTTTCGGTGCAAGACGGAGTGGAACTTCCACCATCGCTTGTCAATATCTACAAAGAAATAGAGGACGACCTTGGCATAAAGTGTGAAAAAACAGGAAATCTGACCCGTTGGGCAAAACAAGGAGTTCTGCTTTTAAACACATCTCTCACGGTCAGAAGAGCCCAAGCAAACTCGCACAGAGGAAAGGGCTGGGAAATCCTCACAACAAAAATCGTCGAACTGTTGTCAGAAAGAAAAGACCCAATAGTTTTCTTGCTTTGGGGCTCAAATGCACAGGCATTTTCACCAATGATACAGCCACAACATCTTGTCTTAAAAGCACCACACCCAAGCCCACTCTCAGCATACAGAGGCTTCTTTGGCTGCAAACACTTTTCAAAGACAAACGACTTCCTTTCCGCCCACAACAAATCCCCCATCGACTGGAAATAAAAAAACTGCTTTCGCAGTTTTTATTTTTCTTTTCTTAATGTTTTCATAAACGCTTTTTTGTTTTCTTGCGCCGTGGTTGTTGGTCTTCCCAAGTCCTTTCTTGAGCCAATCGAACTCTTAACCTCAATAAATGTCAGTTCTTGACTTGCCTTTGCCTGTTTAAGTGCTTTGTCCAACTGTTGATAATTTTTCGCACAAACGACATTTTCATATCCACAGGCTTTGGCAATTTGAATCAGATTTATATCTCTCGCTGCAGTTGGCATACCACCAACAGTTTCATGTGCGCAATTGTTTATCACAATATGAACAAGGTTTTTAGGCTTTACACTTCCAAGCACAGCAAGCGACCCCATATGCATCAGCACAGAGCCATCTCCATCAATACACCAAACTTTTCGGTTTGGTTTGTTTAATGCCACGCCAAGTGCAATTGAAGATGTATGCCCCATAGAACCGACCGTCAGAAAATCCATGCCATGCCCTTGTCCATTTGCCTCTCTGATTTCAAACAACTCTCGAGATGCTTTTCCCGTTGTGGAAACAATGACATCGTCTTTTGTGACTGCAACAATATGTCTTATTATCTCTTCACGAACCATCTTGTTTTCGTTTTTGTATTGCACATTGCCGTCATAAACAAAAGCACCTTTCCTAACGACAAACGCCACTTGTTTGCCCTGCTTCAACAAAACTTTAAACTCCTTCATCTTTGCCTTTATTTCTTGCACGGATGTTTCTTTGCTAACTATGAAATAGGATATATTCATATCTTCAAGAAGTTTAAGCGTCACTTGTCCTTGATAGACATGTTGTGGCTCATCATGAACACCAGGCTCTCCCCTCCATCCAACAACAAATATGCAAGGAATTCCATAAACATTGTCGTTCATGAGCGACGCAACAGGGTTTATAATGTTTCCTTCTCCACTGTTTTGCATATAAACAACTGGCGTCTTTCCTGTTGCAAGATGATACCCTGCCGCCAAGGCAACCGCATTTCCTTCATTTGCCGCAATTATATGCTTTTTGGCATCAAATTCATTTGCCAAATAGTCACAAAGAGCCTTCAACTGCGAGTCTGGCACACCAGCATAAAAATCAGAATTTAAACATTTTACAAAATCTTGTACTTTCATTTTTTCCTCACAAATTTAATATTTTTCTGTATAGACCCTCTATTTGCTTTTCTGAAAGCGAAATTGGAAAGTTTTTAAGCCGAACAGGATTGACTGATTCAACAAGGGTTGGGATGTCTTCCTCCTTTGCCTTAGGAGGCACAATGTCCAGTTCTTTAAGCAGATTCTTAAACATAGCATCAACATCTTCAAACTTTTCTTTGCCGATGGCAACTGCCAAATCCTTGAGGATATATTGAAAATACGCCTTACCCCTTGGGTCAATGCAGTCATTTTGATGTGTTATCATATAAGTAAGCAAAGCCGAAAGACATATTGCCACAGCATGTCCATGTGCAATTCCATACAAGGATGTCAATTTATAACTCATCGCATGACCTGCGGTGGTTTGAGCGATGTTTATTGCTTGCCCTGCAAAATACGCACCATCAAACATTGAAAGGCAAACACTGCTATCTCCCTTCAAATATTCCTTATAGTTATTCAAAAGAATAGATATTGCCTTTGTTGACAATTCTCTGCTGTCTTCAGTGGAATTGACCGACCAAAAAGATTCAATGGCATGACACAGTGCGTCTAAAAATGTCACTTTCTTTTGATACAAAGGCAAAGTCTGCAAAACTGTTGGGTCGTAAAAGACTGCAAAAGGTATGCAACTTTCGTGCGTTATTGATTGTTTTTCGCCGTTGTAATAAATCACGGAAAATTTGGTGGCCTCACTGCCCGTTCCGGCCGTTGTTGGCATAACAAAAAGCTTTATATCATTTTCAACAATTTTTTGACTGAGAAAATTTTTGTTTTGGTCCATTTTGGCAAAGAGTTTTATTGCCTTTGCCACATCCATTGCACTTCCGCCGCCTATGGCAAAAATGGCATCGCATTTTTTTTCGTTAAACGCCTTCACTCCCTCAACAACAGACGAGAGTTGTGGATTCGACTGAAATTTGTTGAAAATCACAAAAGAAATCTTAGATTTTTCTGCTATGGAAACAATTTCCTTTGATATATTAAGAAAGGAAAATGAACTGTCGCAAACCAGCAAATATTTCCTTCCATAATTTTTAAGGACATCGCCCAATTTTAGGTAGTTGTCGTCTAGATAAAATATCTCTTGCATATCAGTTCTCTTCCGGAATAAGATTTATGATGTCTTTTATTGGCATGCAAATGTCGTCACACTCTTTTGCCCTGTGGTTTTCCAATATAAGTTGTGCGGCTCTTTGCATGGCTGGAAAGCCAGTTCTGGTCAATTGATTTGCGTAGATAACAACGTTTACACCTCTTTGCTTAAATTCTTCTTCTGTGACAGTGTTGAACGATGTTGGAACAACAACAATAGGTGTAAATGTGTTTTCCTCTCTAAATCTTTTCACAAATTCAAAGATTTCAGTTGGGTCTTTTTTGCGACTATGAATCATAATGGCGTCTGCACCTGCCTTTGTGTAAGCAAAAGCCCTCGACAATGCATCTTCCATCCCTTTTTCCAATATCAAACTCTCAATTCTGGCACAAATCATAAAATCGGATGTCTTTTGTGCTTTCTTCCCAGCCCTAATCTTTTCACAGAAGTTTTCGATTGAGTCTTGAGTTTGTTGCACTTCCGTTCCAAAAAGTGAATTTTTCTTTAGACCAGTTTTGTCTTCAATGATGACCATCGACACTCCCATGCGCTCCAAAGTTTTGACATTATAAACAAAATGTTCAATCAGTCCACCGGTGTCGCCATCAAAAATTATTGGCTTGGTTGTAACTTCCATTATGTCATTGATTGTTCTAAGTCTGGATGTCATGTCGACAAGTTCTATGTCCGGCTTGCCCTTTGCTGTGGAGTCACAAAGCGAACTCACCCACATGGCATCAAATTGTCGAGCCCCACCGCCCTGATAGACAACGGTTTTTTCTGCAATCAAACCCGTGATGCCGCTGTGTGCCTCAATAGCG
>CANRLJ010000065.1 GCA_947631485.1 uncultured Clostridia bacterium
CAGTGCGAGGGCGCTTGAAAAGACGGATTTTGCAAAATACAAAAACACCGCTGAAACGGCAGTTTTCCAAAAGGGAAAGGTTGTCTTTGGAATAAACCTCCTAAAGGCACAAAAACAACAACAACTGCTTGACAAGGTCATTTTGGTTGAGGGGCAAATGGACGTCATCGCCATGCACAAAGGAGGTTTCAAACAAACTGTTGCGTGCATGGGCACAGCTTTAACAAAAGACCATGTGCAAGAACTTAAAAGATACAATCAAAACATCGTGCTTTGCTTTGACAACGACGGTGCTGGCGAAAAGGCCACGGTGCGTGCAATCAACATGTTTAGAGATGAAAATGTAAATCTTAAAGTTGTTCAACTTTCCGGAGGCAAAGACCCAGACGAAGTTTTAAATAATCTGGGAAAGGAAAAACTTAAAGAAATGATTGACGCGGCATTGCCATACATGAATTGGTTGATTGAATACAACAGAAAGAAATACAATCTGGACGAGCCCGAGGAAAAAGGAAGGTTTGTAAAAGATGTGCTTGCGGAGATAGCAAAGTTGGACAGCCCATCACTGTATGAGCCATATCTTGAAATTGTGCGCGAGATTACAAAAATTCCAATTGACATATTGAGGCGAGACATCACGCGTTCGGGCAAGGAAAAACCAAAAACTTTTGAAAATCAGCCAAAAATTGCTGAAAAAATCGAAAAAAGTGATGAAAAAGCGATAAAATTTATATTGGCATCGCTGCTGCACAAGAAAATTTATGTTGACCAAAGGATTGATTACAGGCTTCTTTTAGAGGGGTTTGAAAAATATTTGGACATTGTCGAACAAAACTTGCCACTCTCAGCAATATTTGACTTTGAGGATGTTGCCGACGACTCACTGCTGATGGACATATTAAACTTCAATTTTTCAGAGTTTGCTGGCGATGAAGAGATGTATTTCAAAAACTGCGTCTGGAAGGTGGCGGAACAAAAGTTGAAAAAATCTCAGGAAGTATTAAACGAAGAATACAGAAGATGTGAAGATGTAAACAAGCGTGCAGAATTTGCAAAAAAACTTGGCAAATTGGCACTGCAATTAAAAAACAAAAGTTTGGAGGAATTTAATGTCAGAAACAGATCAACAAACCAAAATTAAGATTTTGCATGACAAAATTTTGGCCCTGGCAATGAAAAAGGGGTCTATAAATCAAGAAGATGTTTGCTTTCCTTTGATTAAGGCAGGGGCAAACGGCGAAGAAATTGACAAATTTTTGCAAGTTCTCGAAAAGAGGGGCGTGAAGATAATCAAAACCAATGATGAGGACTTGTATAAGGACGATTTTTCAGATTTGGTTATGTCAGCAAGCGTTGACGACCCTGTTAAGATGTATCTGAAAGACATAGGCAAAGTTCCACTTCTGACGGCAGAGGCTGAAAGAGATTTGGCGAAAAAAGTCATGCAGGGTGACGAATATGCCAAGTCGGTTTTGTGTGAGGCAAACCTTCGTCTTGTTGTCAGCGTTGCAAAGAGATATGTCGGAAAGACATCAATGTCCTTTTTGGATTTGATTCAAGAAGGAAACATGGGTTTGCTGCGTGCCGTTGACAAGTTTGACTACACAAAGGGCTTCAAATTTTCAACATATGCAACTTGGTGGATTAGGCAGGCCATAACTCGTGCCATGGCAGACCAATCAAGGACAATTCGAATTCCTGTTCACATGGTTGAGACGATAAACAAATATGTCAAGGTTGTCAGGTCGCTGATGCAAAAACTTGGAAGAGACCCTACAATAGAAGAAATTGCAGAAGAACTTGGCATTTCTGTGGCAAAGGTTATGGAAATTCAAAGGACCGCCCAAGACCCAATCTCTCTTGAAACCCCAATGGGAGAAGAGGACGACGGAAAGATGGCAGATGTCATTGTTGATGAAAGCGCAAAATCACCTATCGACAGTGCAACACAAACGCTTTTAAGAGAACAACTTTTGGCAGTCATAGACACTCTGACTCCACGTGAGCAAGAGGTTATTCGTCAGCGTTATGGGCTTATGGACGGCAGACAAAAGACCTTGGAAGAGGTTGGTAAAGAATTCTCCGTCACAAGAGAGCGTATAAGACAGATTGAGGCAAAGGCGCTGAGGAAACTCAAACATCCAAATCGCAGCAAAAGGCTTGCAGATTTTGTGGAATAATGATAATATAGACCTGAGTGCCAACGAATAGAGGAGAAAGAAATGAATATTGAAAGTTTATTGAATTATCAAAATTTGGACAGCGAACTTTTCAAGATAGAACAAAAAATATCGGCAAGCCCATACAGAAAAAAGGCAAACGAACTGACTGTCATAGCAAAAAAATCTCAAACTCGTTCAACCGAACTTGAAGCCGAGGCAGAAAAGGTTTTGGCGGACATTGCGGACATAAAAGAAAAGTATGAGATAAACAAAAAGAAGATGGACGAGATGCTTGGAGAAAAAGTTGACGACATGACCATCGAGGACATTGACAAGGCGTCTGGGCTTAGAGCAAAGATTGTTTCAAATTTGAACATACTTGAAAAGATGTTGCAAAAGGCAGCCGAAAATGTGAATAGGATTTTGGCGGAGTTTAACAAAGCAAAAAAGACATTTGATGACGCAAGAACACAGTTTGCAGTTTGCAAGCAAAAAATTGACGAAGAGACAAAGTCCTCCGAGCCAGAAAAAGAAAAGATAAGAAAACAACTTGCCGTTCTTGAAAAGGACGTTGAGCCAACACTGATGGCAGAATATAAAAAGAAACGTGCGGACAACATCTTTCCTGTGATTGTTCCGCTCGAAGGAGAAAACTTCTGTGGAAGATGCCGTATGGAATTGCCAAAGGTTGCAATCTCACACATCAAAGAAAAGGGCATGATTACATGCGAGCATTGCAAGAGATTTGTCTATAAAAAATAAAAACATATACAAAAAGTATATGTTTTTTTAATTTTTTTTGCTTTTTAGCAGCGTTTTTATTGCATAAACCAATTTTTCAATTTCTTGATAGGTGTTGTAGTAACACAGCGAAACTCTCACCGTTCCACTGTCAAGTGTGCCAAGGAAATTGTGTTTGAGTGGTGCACAGTGATAGCCACCTCTCACGCAGATTGACCACTTTTCATTGAGATAGTTTGCCACATCAGTGGAGTTTATTCCTGGAACATTAAAGGAAAAGACGCCACATGCGTTTTCAGTTTTTGTGTAGATTGAAATGGGCAATTTGGAAAATTCATAGTGCAGATAGGTTGTAAGGTCCTCCAATCTTGATTGTATCAACTCAAAGTTGTCCTCCACAAAGGTCAGACCTTCGCCAAAGCCCAAGATTGCTGGGGTTGGAAGGGTTCCGCTTTCAAACCTTTCCGGTGTGCCTTGTGGCTGAACCAATTCCAGAGAGTTTGTTCCCGTGCCGCCAAACTTTATCGGCGAAAGTTCAACATCGCCACAAAGTGCAAGCACTCCCACGCCTTGAGGAGAATAAAACCCTTTGTGAGGAGCAAGGGCAAGCATGTTTATGCCGGATTCCTGCATGGAATATTTCACATGACCACCGCTCTGTGCAGCATCAACCAAAAAAAGTATGTTTCTTTCTCTCAGTTTTCTTCCGATGGTGTCCACATCGGCAGTGTCGCCGTTGACATTTGAAATGTGATTACAAACAACCAAATATGTTTTGTCCGTGAGACATTTTTCTATGTCCTCCCACAAAACGCCAAGTTTGCCTGTCTGACCGCAGATTGTGTAAGAAAATGTGTCATCTTCAAGCCGCAGATGTTCCAATGGCCTTGCAACAGAATTGTGTTCGTTTGGGGTGCAAACGACATGACCGCCCTTTTTATAACTTCCCAATATTGCAAGGTTTAGGGCCTCGGTGCAGCCTGCTGTGAAGATTATCTTGTCGGCATCTGTGCCAAGGTGTTCTGCCACATGTTCGCGTACCCTTTCAACCTCCATTGCAGTTTTGATTGCCATCTTGTGACCAGCACGACCGGGGTTTGCTGTGTATGCTGTAAGTGCACTTAAAACTGCCTTTTGAACACTCTTTGGCTTTATAAAACTTGATGAAGAATTGTCTAAATAAATCATGTTTCCTCTTTAATCAAAATTTTCATATTAACAATATAATATTTTAGGGGAGAATTTGTGCATGAGGAGGTGACCAATGAACTATATACTTGCTGTTTTCAAATCTCGCTATGCCACTTTAAATTTTGCAAACCTCTTGAAGGCAAACAATATTCCCGTTGCAATAGTAAACACGCCGCAAGTCATTTCACGCACATGCGGAATTTCTGTCAAATTTGTAAGTGACTTCTTTTCCAGAGTTCAAACTCTTCTTTCGAGGACAAATTTGGCTTATTTTGATGGCTTTTATTCTTACACAGAGCGCCGCGGAATTCCAAGCATAATAAAATTGTAAAAAAATTATAAAACCAAACAAAAAGCATAAATTATCATTATGAAGTGGTTTTTTGCAAGTTTTTTTGCTGTTTCTTTTGTGTTTTTATCAATTTTTGGCATAAATTGTGTGTATGGCTGGATTTTTCCAATCAAATATGAGAGCGAAATCAGTCAGGCAAGCCAGATGTTTGATGTCGAAAAGCCAATAATCTT
>CANRLJ010000066.1 GCA_947631485.1 uncultured Clostridia bacterium
TTGCACTCATCAAGCCACAATTTGAGGTTGGCATGGAGTATGCTCACAAGCACAAGGGTGTTGTGAAAGATGACAAGATGCACAAAAAAACTGTTGAGACGGTTTTGAACTCATTTCAACAGCATGGATTTGTTAATTGCGGGTTGACAACATCTCCAATAAAGGGTGGGGACGGCAACAGGGAATTTTTGGCATATTTCAAAAGATTGTGAATTATTTTTTGTAAAAGATTTTTTTGGTGAACACATTAAGTGCCGACAGTGGCAAAATCTTTCTGAAAAAATTGAACATCTTGTATTGTTTTCCGATGATGTAGCGAGGTTTTAGGTGCTTTTTCTCGCAGATTTTGGCAAGTTTTTTTGTTGCATACTGAGGGCTCATCCTGCGTTTTTCTGTTTTTTCTGTTGGTTTTGTTGAAAGTTCGACAGAATTGCCATATCTTTCGTTTGTTTCATACACCTTCACTCTGTTTTCTGAGAAGTTTGTTTTGACATCACCAGGGCATATGGATGTAACTTGAATCGAGGTGTTTGAAAGTTCCATACGCAAACTTTGGGCAAAACTGTCAACAGCCGCTTTGCTTGCACAATAATATGCCTTGAAAGGCAACGGAAATAGTGCTGTTGCTGAGGCAATGATGATTATCTTTCCATTTTTCTTCATCATTGGGATGGCATATTTGCAACTGTTTGCTGTTCCAAAAAAGTTTACATCAAACTGCTTTTGAGTGTCTTTTTCTTTTAGAAGTTCAATTGCTCCGCTGATGCCGTAGCCGGCGCAGGTTATCAGCATGTCTATTTCGCCATGATTCAGATATATGTTGTCAAAGGTGTTTTTCAGGCTTTTATGGTCGGAGACATCGCATGAATAATCCTTGCCATCAAGCGAGATGTCAATGACAAGGTCTCCTTTGGCTTCAAAAAATTCCTTCAAACCTTTTCCAAGGCCACTTGATGCACCTGTTATGACGATTGTGCGTTTTTCTATTCTCATAAATTCTCCTATACACATTTTATAATAAAACTTCTTTTTTTCAAAATAATTTGACAAATATTTATCGCAAATGATAACATAATATTATCGTAGAGGTGAGCAAGATGTATATGAACAAAACAAAACGAGGATTGATTATTGCTGGGGCAGTCGTGAATCTCATAAGCATTGCGGCCAGTTTGATTATTTCCATCATTTTGTTGACTGACAAACAACTGCAAAAAGAACTGATAAACAACGGCTATATGTATTTGCTGACAAATTCGTCAAACATATTTTATTCCGTGATCAGTTTTGCTGCTGGCCTTGCCGGAAGCATTTTGCTTTTGTATTCTGTCAGGAGCAAGGGAAAGTATTTCAGAAGATCGATAATGCAATATTATATAGGCTTTGGAATCACAATATTCTTTGGAAGTTTTCTGTCATGGCTGCTGTTGTTTATAAGCATGCTGATTCCTGACATCATAATCATGAACACTCCAAGCGAAGTTAGGAAAGAGGAAATAAAAGAAGAAAAGGCGTATGAAGAAAAACGCAAGAAAATAGAAGAACTCAAACGCATGAGAGACAACGGAGACATCACCGAAGAGGAGTATAAAGAAAAGTTGTTTGATTTATTATAAAAGATAGGGCAAAACCTATCTTTTTCTTTATTTGGTGTATTATGTCATGCATACTACACCATATATCAGCATTTTCTTTTTGATTTGAAGAAGTCGGTCAGCAGCTGAGATGCCTCTTTTTCATGCGACTGGTCATGAAAAATCTGTGGCTTGTGATTCAGTCTGTCGCTTTGAAAAATCTGCTGCATGAGGTTGTCTTTTGATGTTTGTTCTCTTGCGGCAAAGACCACTTTTTTTATTCTTGCATTTGAAATTGCACCGGCACACATTGGGCAGGGCTCAAGCGTCACATACATTTCGCAGTTGTCAAGACGCCAACTTTTAAGTTTTTTGCAAGCCTTGTCTATGGCAATCATTTCTGCGTGATGGATGGCATTTTGTGACTGCTCTCGTTTGTTTTGCCCACGAGAGAGGATTTTGCCGTCTGAAACGATGACCGCTCCGATTGGCACTTCACCTTTTGAATAGGCTTTTTGGGCTTCTTTTATTGCCTCTTTCATAAAATCCTTCATGGCTTTATTTTATACAAAAAAGTTCTTTTTGTCCAGCATTATGTTTGTATTTTTTTTCGTTTTATGATATTATATGCCTTATGAAGACACAGACAAACAAAGCACAAACCTTTCAAAAAAGAAATTTTTACACCGTTCGCGACACAGGAAATGTCTATTTTCTTGCCCTGATTTTTGGTCTTGCTTTCAGTTTGATTTTCTCTTTGGTCTTTGCTCAAATCATGTATGGAATAGACCCAAAGTTCAACTTGCAAGAGGCTGAGGGCACAACTATTTATTTTGTTGTGCAACTTGTTTCCTCAATTTTGACACAAGCAGTTTTTTTGTGCGTGTATTTGTGCTATCATCCAATACAAGGCATCTCCTATAAGGCGTCAAACTTGCATGCGAAAAAGGTCAGCCCTTGGCAAACTTTGCTTTGGGCGACAGTGGGGATTTTCTGTGTGCTGGGCTTTTTATGTTTGGTTGAAGGGTGCTTTGGGCATATGTTTTCTGCAATGAAGATTGCAACTTCTGGCGAAATTAAAATCGCCTCCATCGGAAACTACTTTTTGTATGTGGTTTTTGTTGCTCTTCTGCCTGCCATTGTTGAAGAATTGCTGTTTAGGGGCGTCATCTATCAGGGATTGAAGGAGTATTTCTCTCTTCCAAGCAGAATTTTGCTTTCGGGCTTGCTGTTTGCACTTATGCACCAAAACATTGTTCAGTTTATCTATCCATTTATTTTGGGCTGTGTGCTTTCGCTGGTCATGGAAAAAACAAACAATCTTTTCTACACAATGACCTTGCACTTTTTCAACAATTTCACAACAATCACTGCGGCATACATCATGCAGATGTACAATTTCAGTTTTGACAAGTTGCCGATGACTTGGTGGTTTATACTTTTGTCAGTGTTTTTGGCATTGTTCACGGCAGGAGTGCTGTTTTTGGTGTTCAGGTTTGTGCGATGCAAAAAGGTGGAAGTCGAAAAAGTGGGCGACCAACCTCAAAAGCCGATGTTTTTGTTGGGAAAATTTCCTGTTCTGCTTTTGGGAGGCATGCTGGTTGCTTTGGTGATGATTGTTATAAATGCCGTGCTTTGAGAGTATTATAACTTATAGGAAACTTGGAGTTTTGTAATGTCAAAAAAAATATCTTTTAATGTGAACTTAATATATTTTGTTGTGCTTTCCCTTTTTGTTGTTATGCGGATTCTAAGCGACAATGGTGTTTTTGCTTTTATGGGGGATTATGCCTCTTATTACATGAGTTTTATAATTCAAATTGGGCTTATTTTCTTGCTGCCAATCGTCTTGCTTAACATTTTTCAAAAGAATAGAAGCCAAAAATTTGAAACCTTTAAATTTTTAAACTACAACAAGACAAGTTCGAAGATGATTTTGCTGAGTGTGGTTTTTGGGCTTGTGGTCTTTATTTTGAACATCTATGTCTCCACATTTTTCAACACAATCATCCAACTTTTTGGCTATAAGCCGGCGGCATCTTCAAGAGAATTTACTTCCACATGGTGGACATTTATTTTGGATTTAATTTGCACCGCAGTTTTGCCTGCAATCTGCGAAGAAACCTTGCACAGGGGCATGCTTTTGCGTGGAAATTCAAATCTTGGCATGAAAAAAGCCATCTTGATTTCTGGATTTTTGTTTGGACTTTTGCATCTTAACATCGAACAATTTTTCTATGCTTCAATAATTGGCATATTTTTGGGCTATGTTTGCTGGTGCACAAACACAATATATCCTTGCATGATTATACACTTTATGAACAATGCTTTGAGTGTCGTTTTGTCCTATTTGTCGGACAAAGGAATAAACCTTATGGGTGGAATTGCCAAGTTTTTTGTAAATAATCCGCTCATCGGATTTGTTATGATTTTGCTGGTGCTTGTGATTTTGCTTATAATTTCAAGTGAACTTTTGAACATGATGCTTAAAGAAACATTAAGGATAAACTTTGGGAAAAAGAAACAACAACTTGCAGCACAAGCAATGAGGGCATCATTTTTCAATCAAATTGAAGCCATAAAAAATGATGAAGAGCCAGAGCAAGTCACCAGACAGGTCATCTATATTGATGCCGAAGAGTTTTTGAAGATGATGTCAAACGAGATGATGATAAAAGAAATTGACTCAGCATCACAAGAGGACAAAAAATTTGAACTGAAAATCAAGATTTTGTTGTATGGCTCGTTTATCCTTTCGGG
>CANRLJ010000067.1 GCA_947631485.1 uncultured Clostridia bacterium
GGCATCACAGAAAGACATTTTGCTTGCCGCATTTGCATGTTCTTGTCAAAATTTGGACAACTTCAATTTGGCAGAAATTATGAAATACAAAGAAATTCTGACAGATGAAGATGTTGAGGCAATAAGAAAACTTGGCGTTCTTGTAAACTTGGCTGTAAACCTAAATGCGTCAAGAAAAAATGTCATAAATGACATCGTTTGCGACATTTTGGGCGACAGCATCATCATGAAAACCATCGTCAATTCCGACCCTTCATTTGAGATTATTCAAAGCATGAAGGTTGCCGAAAACTTCAAGAAAACATTTAAAAAGAGTTTACAGATAATATAAAAATTGAAATCGGTCTCAAACTATAAACTAGTTTGAGAAGATTTTTATTTGTAAAAGGAATTTTATGGAGCAAGAAAAGTCGAAAAAAAATAGCAACAAAAAGATATTTTGGATTGTTTTTTACGCAGTTTTGGCTGTGCTGCTTTGTTATATGTTTGTTGTTATTTATTTTTACTATATCTCTCCAAACAACATTGCCTTAAAACTTAAAATTTGGCCATTTCAGTCTGACAGTGCCATAGGCGAGATGTATTCGGACGCAACTGTGCAGATTGATTTCCAGATGACCGACCCACAGACGGAAGAATCAACCCAACAAACACTTGTTGGTGTAAATGTGCGCTCAAACGGCGTGATTGTCACTTTGTATGACAAACTCCGCTTTTATGATGGCTCGGAGATGACAATATCAACAAGCAAGGGCGTTTACAGCGGAAAACTGCTTTATGGCGATATAAACTACAACTTGGCGGTCATAAAGTGCGAAAATAAGGAGGGAAAAAATGGTTCAATCAGCCTTCCTTATGTTAATGTTGACTCATATATTTTGGAAAATGAGGACATTTTTGCAATTTCTTCGCCAAAGGAAAGTGCAAATGTCAGACAGGGCACGATTTTGGGGCAGTCAAAATATATTTGGCAAAAAGAAATAACATACTCCGGCGCAGTTGGAATTGACTTTGCCCTCAAAAACAACTTTGTGTTTGCCTTTTCGGGAAGATACAAAAGCATGTCGCAAACCTACACGGGCGGTGGGGTGTTTGACAGAGACGGAAACCTTTTGGGCTTTTATGTGGGCTATTCGCTGGATGAAGGAGGCTATGTTTGCACACCGGCCGCACCTGTGACAAAGTTTTTGAGCAAAGTACTTGACGCCTACAACAAACAAACAACCTATCAAAACCCAATGCTGGCTGCAATGCAGGTTGTTGATTGGTATGATGCAGAGGCGCACCTTCAGATGTCGAGATATGGTGCAGATTCAAACAAAAACTCCTTCTACTACAACGGCGAGCCAAGAGGATGGAGAGGCTACACCGACGAGATGTATCAGTTTGAGACAAACAATGTTCAAAGCGTCTTTTTGCTGGATGATTTTAAGTATGACGACAGGACAATTCTGGAAAAGGGCAATGTCATTGTGAAAATCAAAGTCAACGAAAGAGCGTATGTTATTGAAAACAAACTTGATTTTGTAAACCTGATATATTCGCTTAAGAGTGGTCAAAAAATAAAACTTGTTTACACCACAGTAAATGACACAATTCACGAAGAAGAGACAGAAGAATTTTTGTTTTAGGAGGCGTTATGAGAAGATACAAATATGCCATAGAGATGGGCGGCGGATACACTTGCATATATGTTAAAGGTGAGGGGCTTGCCTTAAAAGAGCCAACTTTGGTTGCCGCAGAGCCAACAACAGATGGTTTTAAGGTGATTGCTGTTGGAAATGATGCCAAAAAACTTGTTGGAAAGACAAAGGAAAATGTTGAGATTTTCACGCCTTGTGCATATGGTGAAAACTCAAATTATGAATATTCTGTTATACTTTTAAAGCATTTTCTCAGTAAGGTGGGCTTCAAATCCTTTGAGGACAACGCACTTTTCATTATTCCTTGCGGATTGACTGCACATGAAAAAGAAAACATATTAAATGTCTGCGAGGGCGCAAATCTTGGAAATGTTGCTCTTATCCCTTCTGTTTTATGCTCTTGCATTGGCGAGGGAAGAAATATTGACAGTTCAAAGGTGAACATGGTTGTTGACATAGGCGGAACAGCCACAGATATTGCTGTGATAAACATGTCCAGCATAATTAAGGGTGCAACTGTTGGAATTGGCGGAAAGAGAATTGATGCCTCTATTGTAAACTATCTGGCATACAGCGAGGGGCTTGTGATTGGGCTTCCAACAGCGGAAATTCTCAAAAATGAAGTTGGCAGTTTATACACAAATGACACGCTGAACATGGAAATCACCGGCGTTGATGCAAACACAAAAACACCAAAAACAGTTTGTTTATTTTCATCAGACCTGAGGCGTGCAATCGAGCCATTTTACAGCGAAATTGTAAGGGCAATAGACACAACAATAAACACTTTGCCACCAGAGATTGTTGCCGACATAATAAACAACAAGATTTTGATTGTTGGCGGCGGGGCAAAGATGCAGGGGCTTGATGACTATTTCAAAAAGCACCTAAACTATCCTGTTGAGATTTGTGAAGATGTTGATAATGTCACCATTTTGGGTGCAGGAAAACTCTTGTCAGACACGCAATTGCTTGAAAATATAATAAAAAATTTGTGAGGATGAAACAAATCCTCACTTTTTTATTAAAAAATATTTAAAAATAATTAAAAAACAATTTTTTGATATTTTTTGATGATATTTTTTGTCCGATATTATCGAATTTTTGCGAAATTTTTGATATTTTTTATTTTTTTGCAATTTATTGCATATTTTTTATGTATTTTTCGACATCTTTTAGGGATTTTGCAATGAATTTACACTTATTTTTTGTGTTTTCATCAGGATGAATTAAATCTAGCACCATAATCACCTCACAGCCGGCTGAAAAACCTGATGCAACTCCGTTTAGGCTGTCCTCAAGCACGATGCAATCCTCTGGCTTTTCCTTCAGGGCTTGGCACACTTTTTGATAGCCTTCCGGATGTGGCTTTCCGTGTTTTATGTCGTCTCCGCTTATGACAAAGTCAAACATTTTGTTGATATCAAGATTTTCTCGCTGAAAATAATATTCAATCATTTCCCTTGGGCTGCCAGAGTTGAGACCAAGTTTGATTTTTCTTTCTCTTAGATATTTGTGAAGATTCAAAAAGCCCTCTTTCATTATGCTTGTGGTGCTTTTTGATATTTTTTGAAGCACCATGCCTTCCCAATCGTCGAAAAAGTCTTTTGCTGACACTCCTTCTGGCATAAACTTTAAGAAAAATTTGTATTGCTCGGCCGAATTCATCCCACAGGACAAAAGCCTTTGCTCTTCTGTGATGTGGATGTTGTATTTTTTGTTCACTTCTGGAAATGTGGCCTTCCAAAGAGGCTCTGTGTCAAATATTACACCATCCATGTCAAATATTACAGCCTTCACATTTTCTCCTTTGGCGCAGAGGAAGAGATTCGAACTCTTGGTGCAATTTCTCACACACAGCCTTTCCAGGGCTGCACCTTAAACCACTCGGACACCTCTGCATGGTTCAATTCGTGTGCAATTTCAGTTGCTGTTTTGCATTATATCACACCTGCACGCAAAAAGCAAGCCTTTGAAGCAACTTTCAAAAATAAGTTTTTGGAATTTGAATGAAGCATAAATCAAGCACAATTCCCATAATTTTTAAGACCCGCAGATTTTAAGAAAAAACACCAAAATGGTGTTTTTAGTCACTTTAAATGCATAAATCCCTTCATTGCTCTTCGCTTTTTACAGAAGTTCAAAAAGTTTTTGCTTATATTCTTCTTCGGTGATGATTCCATTATCTCGCATGCGTTTCAGATCCTCGATGCGTCTTTTCTTTTCCTCATATGCGGCGTCATCCTTGATGGTCTGTTTCTGCTCCTCGCGGTCCTCACGCCTGAGTTCGCTTTTTGTGTTCATCACAATAACGTCTGGGACAAACATAGAGATGAACAGCAACAGCCACGCCAGCCAGCCGCCACTGATGACAACAATAATAAGCCCGGCGATGTAGTAGCCCTGAGAACTACGGAAGAATTTGCCTTTATTTCGCACCGACCAGATGAGAAGAACGCTGCCCACAAGGCCAATGACAAAAGAGATGATGCTGTAAACAAGGTTGAACACGGAATAGTTTATCATGGCGACATAGTCGATGTAATCCATGACGGCTTCCACGTTAAAGTGAATGAGCAGTGCCATCACAAAACTTGCCACAACACCAATCAGATTGATGATTGCACTCGCCAAAGTGAGGTTGCGTTTGGTTTTATT
>CANRLJ010000068.1 GCA_947631485.1 uncultured Clostridia bacterium
GCTGAGTTTTTTAATTTCTCTGAAAATGGCCTCCATTTTATCAACAGAAATTGCCTTTCTGCTTGAATAGCCCCTTGATTTTTGAGCAAACACAACTCTTGGCTTGTTTTTTTTCACAAACTTAAAAATTTTGTCTGTGTCAAACTCGTCACCAACAAGGTCGATGAAACGAATATCAACCCCCAAACTTTCAAGGCTTCCGTTGTCCTTTCCAAAAAGAGTGTCGTGCAAAGTGTCATACAGTGGGCCGGTAATCGAAAGCAGCGTGTCCTTTGGACGAAGCAAGCCGTAGAGAGCGGTGGCAATGGTGTGCGTGCCACAAGTCAGGTGTGGAGAACATATGGCATCCTCGGCACCAAAAATCTCTGCAACAAGTTTGGCAAGGTCATCACGCCCTTTGTCTGTGTAACCATATCCGGTTGTGCCGACAAAATGAGAAGTTGTTATTCCCACATCTTGAAACGCCTTTAAAACCTTTTTTTGATTAAAAAATGCGATTTTTTCAATATTTTTGTATGTTTTTTCCAAAGATTTTTCAATTTTTTCTATTTCTTCATACTTATTCATAACCACTCCTCAATAAGTTGATAAACTTGTTTTGTGCCATTTTCGATGTCCAACATATGACAATTCTTAATGCCTTTCAAAAATGTCAACTGCCTTTTTGCATAGTTTCTGCTGTGTTGTTTTATAAGCGAAACCATGGTGTCATAATCACAAACGCCGTCCAAATAATCCAAAACTTCCTTATAGCCGATGGCATGCATGGATTGGTTTTCTTTTGAAAGCCCCCTTGCCCTCAATCCTTCAACTTCGGCAATCAGCCCCTGTTTAAGCATGTCATCAACCCTCAAATTTATGTCGGCATAAATCTTGTCGCGAGGCCTGTTTAGTGCAATAATCAAACAATCAAACTCAACTTTTTGCTGTTCTTTTTGGCCTTTGCCCAAACTTATTTCAATGGCTCTGATAAGCCTGACAGCATTGTTCTTGTCAGTTTTTTCAGCCATTTTTGGATTTATGACACGCAATTTTTCATACAAGGCCCCAACACCTTTTTCTTTAGCAAGTTTTTCAAGTTCGCTCCTCAAAGCATCGTCTCGCTCCACTCCGCCCAAATTATATCCCTCTGTCAGAGCCTTAACATAAAGCCCCGTTCCGCCAACAACAATCGGAAGTTTCCCTTTGGCCGAAATTTCATCAATCTTTTTCTTTGTGTATTCGACAAATTCAAAGACAGAAAAACTTTTGTCGGCGTCCAAAATGTCAATTCCATAGTGGACAACTCCCTGCATATCACCAATCTTTGCCGAGCCAATGTCCAACCCTTTGAAAACCTGAACACTGTCGGCAGAAATTATTTCGCCATTATACTTTTTTGCAATGGCAATCCCAACCTTTGACTTTCCAACGGCCGTTGGGCCCAAAATAAAGAGGACTTTTTTCATCAAAGCGTCCTTTTAAACATCTTTTCAAGTTCTTTTCTTGTGATCTTCACAATGATAGGTCTTCCATGAGGGCAAAGAGCCACTCCATCTTTCATCTTGTCAATCAGATACAAAATTTCATCGTTTGAAACGCTGTCGCCAGCCCTTATGGCATGTTTGCATGCAGTTTGACATAATTTTTCATTTATCAACTTGCTTGCTGTCTTGTCCCCGACAAAATCCTCGCTCAATATCTCATTTATAAAGTTTTGCAAATTTATATTTGAAAGCACAAAAGGCACGGTCTTAACAACATAATCTTTTCCATCAAAATCAAACTCAAAACCAATCTTTTTAAGTTCTCCTAAACTACCTTCAAAGATTTCTTTGTCTTTTGCAAGCAGATGAACATGAAATGGAAGCAAAAGGTCTTGTTTTGTGACATTGTTTCTGTCAACTTGGGCTTTAAGTTTGTCATAAAGTTGTCTTTCGTGCATGGCGTGTTGGTCGATGACATAGATGCTGTCGTCAAATTCTGTGATTATGTATGTCTTAAACACAACCCCAACAATTTTCACTTCCTCGGCTCTGTTTGTCAAAAATTTTTCTTCTTTTTGAGGCTGTAAAGGGGTATCTTCTTTGCTTTTCTTGTTTACAGCAATCTCAACTTCATTTAAAAGGCTGTCGCCCGATTGGTCGAAGAACAATCTGCCATTTGTGTTTTTTGGCTTTTCGTCATTTTTCATTGTCGAAAATTGAGGCATATTGATGATGTCAATCCCACTCTGCTGATATTCTTTAGGAGAGACAATTTTCTGATTTTCTTCCTCGCTTGAAACAGAAACCTTAAAACTTTTGCCCTCTTTTTCGGACAATTTGTCGTTTAAAGTCGAATAAAACCCTGTTCTGCGTGGCTCATCGTCGTTTTTCAGGTCAAACTTGCTCCACTCTTGCTCTTGCTTAAACTGAAAGTCTGCCACAAGGTTGCTGCCAAGAAGTGCCTTTTCAACTGCGCGCCTTATGACGCCAAAGACCTTTGATGAATCCTGAAATTTAACTTCCTTTTTGCTTGGATGAACATTTACATCAACAGAGTCATAAGGAAGAGAAAGTTTGATTGTGTAAATAGGAAATCTGCCTTTCATAAGCATAGGCTCATACGCCCCTTGCACGCAGGCAGAAACCATAAAGTTTTCCACGAAACGACCATTTACAAACAAGGTTTGATATGTTCGGTTTGGTCTTGAAATCTTTGGCGAAACAACATAGCCTCCAACCTTCATGTCGTCTTCTTCATAGTCCAACATCAACAAGTTGTCATAAACATCCTTGCCATAAACAAGATACATGACCTCGTCCAACGCCCCAGAACTGTGATTGTATATTTCTTTGCCATCCACAACATACACAAAATCAATCTCAGGTCTGGCAAACATAAATTTTTCCATCAAGTGAGTGATGTCCGCCTCTTCCGACTTCGGTCTCCTCAAAAACTTTGCTCTTGCAGGAGTGTTGAAAAAAAGGTTTTGAGTTGTCACCGTTGTGCCGTCAAGCCTTGCAATTTCGCTTATCTTTGAAATTTCTCCGCCATTTGCCTCAATAAAGTAGCCTGTTTCGCTTGCTTTTGTCTTGGTTGAAAGTGAAACCATGCAAACGGATGAAATGCTTGCAAGAGCCTCACCACGAAATCCCAAAGTGCTGATTTGGTCAAGGTCGTCAACATCTGCAATCTTGCTTGTGGCGTGTGGCAAAAAAGCAAGTGGCAAATCGGACTTTTCAATTCCGCAGCCATTGTCTGAAACAGATATCTTTTTTATTCCACCCTCAGAAATTTCAACCCTAATTTTTGTTGCTCCCGCATCCAAACTGTTTTCAACAAGTTCTTTGACGATAGAGGCAGGTTTTTCAACAACTTCGCCTGCTGCGATGCGGTTGTAAATTCTTGGTGATAGGACATTTATTGCCATACTCTACTCCTTTGCTTTGTTTATGAGGTCATTTAAAATTTCAAAACTCTCAATAGGCGACATCCTGTTCATGTCCAAATCCTTCAAAATGGAAAGAATTTTTTGCCCTGTCTTGTTGTTTTTCTCTTTTCTTGTGCGCTCCTCATCCTCTCCAAAGATGTTCATGTCAAGTTTCTGGTTGACCTTTTCAAGATTTATGCTGATTTCTTTTGCCCTTTCAATGACTTTTTCCGGAACGCCTGCAAGCCTTGCAACTTCCACACCAAAACTTTTGTTTGCATGCCCTCTGACAATTTTTCTTAAAAAGACAATGCTGTCGTTTATTTCCTTGACCGTTATTTTGTAATTCTTAACGCCTGAAATAACGCCTTCAAGTTCTGACAGTTCGTGATAGTGTGTTGCAAACAGCGTTTTGCATTTCAGATTTTTTGCAATATACTCAACGACCGCCCACGCTATGGCAAGCCCATCAAAAGTGGATGTTCCTCGTCCAATTTCATCCAAAATCACAAGGCTTTTTTCGGTGGCATTTGCAAGAATATTTGCAACTTCGCTCATCTCAACCATAAATGTGCTTTGCCCAAAGGCAAGGTCATCAGATGCACCCACACGTGTGAATATGCGGTCAGTGATTGCAATTTCGGCGCTTTTTGCTGGCACAAAACTGCCTATGTGCGCAAGAAAAGTGATGAGTGCAACCTGCCTCATATAAGTGCTTTTTCCTGCCATGTTTGGGCCTGTGATTATCATCATTTTGTTTTCGTCATTGTCAAGCAAAGTGTCGTTTGCAATAAAGGAATTTTCTTTAGAAAATCTTTCAGATTATTATTTTCTACTGTTATATTTGCCGAAACTTTTCCCACAACTTCGCAATCGGAAATATTGCCCTCGTTTTTGCC
>CANRLJ010000069.1 GCA_947631485.1 uncultured Clostridia bacterium
TAAATTTATCGACTTAATCTCAAGCGGGCGGAGTTTAAATATCAGCCAAAGAAACATCTCTCTTTCAACCTGCGGAATTGTGCCAAATATATATAAACTTGCAGACGATGGGTTTTCTGTCACTTTGACAATTTCGCTTCATGCCCCAAATGACGAACTCAGAAAGACGATTATGCCAATTGCAAATGCCTACAAGATTGAGGAAATCCTAAGGGCGTGCGACTATTATTTTGACAAGACAGGCAGAAGAATTTGTTTTGAATATTCTTTGATTGATGGCGTAAACGACAACGATGAAAACATCAGACAACTTGCTCAAATTTTGAAAGGAAAGACTTGTCATGTGAACTTGATTCCGCTAAACTCCGTTAAGGAAAAGAAACTTATTGGAACAAATCGCAAAAAGGCATATAAGATTGCCGCCGACCTTGAAAAACTTGGAATTTCTGCCACTGTCAGACGCACAATGGGTGAGGACATTGAGGGTGCATGCGGACAACTCAGAAACAGAGTTGGAGGTGCACATGAATAACGCTTTGGTCATAAAAAAACAAACCAGCCTCTTTCTTGTTGAGACCGATTGTGGAGAAACTTTGCAAATTGGTGCAAGAAACCTTAAAAGAGGTGGCGTGTTTGTGGGCGACAGAGTTTTGCTTGACGACAGCAACACCATATCGCAAGTTGAGAAAAGAAAAAACTTGATAATAAGGCCTCCCGTTGCAAATGTTGACAAAATGTTTGTGACAATTGCACCAATTCCAAAACCAGACTTACTGTTGGTGGACAAACTGATTGTCTTTTGTTTTCTAAACAACATACAACCCATCTTGTGTATAAATAAATTTGATTTAGACGAAAAAACATGCAAAAAAATCGAAAAAATCTATAAAAATATAATAAAAACCGTGGTTTTTTCCACTTTTGACGAAAGTGTGCAAATGCTGAAAAAAGAGATAAGCGGAATTTGTGTGCTTGCGGGTCAGAGCGCTGTTGGAAAATCCTCGATAATAAATGCCCTGAAAAAATCGCAAGTGGCAAAGACAGACACGTTCAGCAAAAAGGTTTTCAGAGGCAAACAGACCACCAGAATTGTGGAGTTATACAAGTTTGGCAAGGGCAAATATTTGGCTGACACGGCAGGATTTTCGAAACTGGACGAAAATCTGCTTGAAATTGACGAGAGAGAACTTAAAAACTATTATCCAGAGTTTTTGAAGTTTGCTGACAAGTGCAAATTCAAAACTTGTGTTCACAAGGGCGACAACACTGTTTGTGGGGTTGTGGATGCGGTGGAAAAGGGGCTCATCAGCCAAGAGCGATATTCAAACTATCTCAAACTGTATGAGAACTTAAAAAATGTCAAAAGATATTAAAATGATTTTGAAAAATGCTGGTTGATTTGTTAAAATAATCTTTGTTAAGGGGTGTTTTATGAGAAAGAGTGCAGATATTTCTGTTTCAACTTTGCCACTGAGCGACTATCAAAACATTGTTGAATATGCAAAACAGATGCAGGGTGTGGCAGAATTTTTGCATTGTGATGTCACAAACGCAAACTTTGTTTCAAAGAGCAATTATGACTATAACTTGGTCGGAACGATAAACAGAAACAGCATCATCATGCTTGATGTTCACCTGATGGTCAACGAGCCCACTGCTGATATTCAAAAATATATTGAGGCTGGGGCAAACATAATCACTGTTCACTATGAGGCTTTTGAAAACAAGCAAGACCTTGTCAATGTCATCAAATACATCCAACAAAATGGCGTGCTTGCGGGAATTGCCTTGAAAACCAGCACACCTTTCAAAGAAATTAAATCTTTTGTTTTTAATTGTGATGTCATTTTGATTATGGGCGTTGACCTTGGAGAAACAGGGCAATCGGCTCAGGAAGAGATGTTTGAAAGGGTGAAGGAGGTTGACGACTTCAGGACGCAAAACAACCTTAAGTTTAAGATTGAGTTTGACGGCGGCGTCAATGCCCAAAATGCTAAACGCCTGACCGAACTTGGTGTGGACATCTTGGTGAGTGGAAACTTTGTGTATAATTCAAAAAACAGAAAAGATGCAGTAAAAAAACTTAAATGTGTTGATTGAGGTTTGCTTAGGCAAACCTTTTTTATTGGCTGAGTTTTATTATCACAATGCTTGCAAGCACACTTGCAAAATATGATTCTGTATTCAAAAACTGTATGTTTGCCGCTTGCAGATAGATGCTCTTTTTTCCGATGTTTACAAGTTCATACTGTGCCGAGGTGTCATCCACAACAAAAACGCCTTGACCGGTGGCTGTGGAGGCTTGTTTGTCGGTGTTCCAACTGTTTGACGCTGCAAAGATTTTGTCTGAATTCACCTCTCTAAACGCCAAAGCACAAAAGTCGGAAAACGTTTCAAAGTTTCCGCTTATTTCAATAAATGGATTTGCCGTGAAGATGACCAGATATGCGCCAGTGGAATTGAAAGTGATGATGTTGTTTGTTGTGTCAACATTTATCAGGTCGCCATAATCCGTCTCTTTCCTCATCAGCGGAATTCTTTGATTTGGGTCCAACTTATATCCCAAAACATCAAATCCTTGCCAATTTTCGTTCCAAGATGTCACATAGGCTGCCTTTATTTGATATGGCCCTGTTGCACCTTGTGGCCCTCTTGGACCCTCTGGGCCTTGTGGACCTCGTTCTCCTTGAACTCCTTGTTCGCCAGGCACACCTTGCAAGCCTTGAGGCCCTTGCGGACCCATTGGCCCTTGTGGACCGGGAACTCCTTGCAAACCCTGGTCGCCCTGAGGGCCTTGGTCTCCTTTAAGCCCTTGCAAGCCTGTTGCTCCGGGCTCTCCTTGGGGGCCAGTTGCACCTTGTGGCAGAAAGATGTCAAAGTAGTGAGTGTTGTTCACCAATGTGTCCTCGATGTGTGCTGGGTCGCCGTTGTTTGTCATTGTGACGCTGTTTATGACCATCCTTTCACTTTGCCCCATTTGTCCTTGAGGACCTGTAGGACCGGTTGGTCCGGTTGCACCAGTTGGTCCGGTTGGGCCAGTAGGGCCATAGGATGCCCCGGTTGGGCCTTGAGGGCCGGTTTCTCCTCTTGGACCTGTTGCACCTGTAGGACCTGTTGGACCTGTGATTCCTGTTGGTCCAATTTCACCTCTTTCACCTGTAGGGCCTGTCGGACCTTGTATATTTCTTATCCTCTCTATGTATTGAGGATTTTCAAAAGCGTTTTGTGGTGGATTGCAATTTGTAAATTTTTTCATAATGTACTCCAAATACATTATATGAAAAACAATCTTTAAGTGATAAAAAAACAACTCAAATGAGTTGCCTTTTATTTCAGCCAATCAACCAATTGTTGTGCGGCCTCCAGCCAAGAACTGTCAATAAGTTTATACTTGAATTGTGTCCCGTCTTTTAATGTTATGCAGATGCTTGAACCAGTCCAAATGCTTTTCTTGACGCTTATGCTTTCAATTTGGCTTTTGTTATATTTTTCAGCCTTTTTGACATTAACTCCGTAAATGCCTCCGGTGACAGGGGTGACAAACATGTCGTTTTCATATACGCTGATGATTTTTGCACCCATTGAAGCGTTCCACTTTGTGCAATAAACGAAAACTGTTTTGTCGCACATTTCGTGTTCAATGAGTTGTTGTGAAATTTTTGTGTCCATAATATGCTCCTTTTGGCAGTCCAAGGGGAATCGCTCCGCTCCATAGCAGGTGCTCACGAAGTGTGAGTCGCTATCACGCCGGGGCGGGCAAACGCAACACTGTTGCCTTTGCGGAAACCACCCGTTCGATTTCCGAATCGCAAATCTGTCGTAACTTACAAATCATTTCAACACTGTCGTCTTGGTAGTCCCAAGGGGAATCGAACCCCTGATTCCGCCGTGAGAGGGCGGCGTCTTAACCGCTTGACCATGGGACCATGACCCTTGTATTTTAACACCTTTTTTTTGAAAATGCAATAAAATTTGCAAATAATTTATTTTTAATCGCCAAACTTGACTTGTTTGCTTTTGTTGTGCTATGCTGATTTAGGAGGTTTTCATGAAAAATTGTTTTATTGTTCATGGCAGTTTTGGAAACGCAAACGAGCATTACCTTCCTTGGCTAAAGAAAAAGTTGGAGGGCATCGGCTTTAATGTAATCATGCCTTCATATCCAATCGGGGGGGGGATTCAGTGCTATGAGACTTGGAAGAAAGTCCTAGACCAACACAAAAATCTTATTGACAAAGACACAATCTTTGTAGGAAGAAGCATTGCC
>CANRLJ010000070.1 GCA_947631485.1 uncultured Clostridia bacterium
GGAAAGAGAACGCACGAAGGAACTTTTAGCATATCAGATTGATGAAATTGAAGAGGCGAATTTGGTTGTTGGCGAAGAGGAAGAATTGAAAGAGAGGTTTGAGTTTATCAGTTCTTCTGAGCGAATATTTGAAACGTTAAACGAGTGTTTGGCAAAGTTGGACAAACAGGGCATGAGTGCCACTGCGATTTTGCATGATGTTAAGAGCCAGTTGTCAAATCTTTCAAATTTCAAAGAGATTGACGGTTGCAGAGAGCGAATTGAAAACAGTTATTATGAAATCAAAGATGTTGTTGATGTTTTGGAGGAAATCGCTGACAAAACCGAGTTTGACCCAAAGGAACTTGAACGCATAGATGCAAGATTGGACAAAATCAAAGCACTATCTCGCAAATATGGAAAATCCATACAAGACATCTTGCAATTTTTGGCAGACATAAAACTTCAACTTGAACAACTTGAAAACAGCGAAGAGTTGCTTGCAAAACTGCAAAAAGAGCGTGGGGAGAAGGCTTTAAAGTTGCGTGATGCGTGCCAAAAATTGTCGGCGCAAAGAAAAGCATGTGCAAAACAGTTTGAAAAACTGATTATGTCTGAACTTGACGACCTGCAGATGAGTGGAACATTTTTTAAAGTTGATTTTTCTGAGGGCGAGCCAACGGCAAATGGGTTTGACACTGTTAAGTTTATGTTTTCGGCAAATGTTGGGCAAGACATCAGAGACCTAAACAAGACGGCGTCCGGGGGCGAATTGTCAAGATTGTTGCTGGCGTTTAAAAATGTCATGAATGGAAAAGACAAGGTGCAAACAATCATTTTTGATGAAATAGATGCCGGAATAAGTGGGCACACTGCTGGAAAACTTGCGGACAAACTGTATTCAATCTCAAAGTACACGCAGATAATTTGTATAACACACACACCGGTTGTTGCGTCTAGGGCAAACGAGTTTTTGCTTGTTGAGAAAACTGTTTCAAACGGAAACACAATTTCTTCAACCAGAACTTTGCAGGGCGAAGAGATAATCTTGGAGGTTGCAAGACTTATTGATGGCGCAAAGACCGTTTCAAACACAGCAATTGAACACACAAGACAACTATTCAAAAAATGAGAACTCCTTTTGATTTTGGAGTTCTCTTTTTCTTTCATTTTGCATAGGTTGTTCTAGGAGGATTTTATGTTGGAATTTCTCGTGGACAACTTTGCGAATTCGGTTGCACTTGCGGTGTTTTTGGTTGCTTTGTGTCCTGCCGTTGAAAGCAAGATTGCTTTGCCGTTTGCACTTTCAGAGCCAATTTGGGGAAAGGCTGTCATGTCGCCAATTTCGGCGTTTTTTGTTGTGTATTTTGGCTGCATGCTGCCTGTTGCACTTGTCATCTGGCTTACAAAACTGCTGAAAAAGAAGACCTGCGGGTTTGTTCATGAGAAGTTTACGGAAAGGCTGAGCAATCGCTATCAAAAAAACTTGGAAAAAGTTGGAAGCAAAAACAACACCTTTCAAAAGTGCCTGTTTATAGCGGCATTTGTTGCAGTTCCGCTGCCAATGACAGGGGTTTACACCGGAAGTGTGATTGCTGGGCTTTCAAACCTCAAATTTTGGCAAGGATTTGTTTCAATCGCAGTGGGTGAGTTGGTGTCTTGCGTAGTTGTGCTTGTTTTGTGTTTGCTTTTTGAAAATTCGGCGTTCTATTTGCTGGTTGCCACGCTGATTATCTGTGCCATTGTGCTGATTTACAATGCAGCACTTTATTTTGTGATGTGGCTCAGGAAAAGAAGGGGTATAAAAAAATGAAAAGAGATTGTTATTTTGTTCCTCACGAACTAAATCATCTCTTTTCGTTTTTAAGTTAACAAACAACTCGTGTTTATTAACTTGTTTCTATTGTGTTTCAAAATTTCTCAATTATTCACAAATTTTCAAAAATTTTATTTTGAATATCTGTTATACAAGAATTTCTTTGTGTAATAGTGAACAGGAATTGCGATGGCAACTGCAAAAATAGGCACTAAAATTGGGGTGAGGAAGGCTTTCATAGTTTCAAATTCCATGCCGCAGATGACATCAATGACAACAATCACAACGACGCAAAGCACAAAAGCTGCCCAAGTGAAGAGGGCGCTGAACCTGAGGTTTGCTTTTTTGCTTGGCTCAACAAAGTATCTGACAAGGGTGTAGATGCAATACACAGCAAACAAGATTGGAACGGTGTAGTATAAAAATGTTGAACTTGCTTGCAGGGCGTTGCAGGCGCTGACGATCCCATACAAAATTGCCGAACTTATGCCGCTTAGCAAAAGCAAAAACACTGACGCAATGACATTTAAGAAGTTTGTGTTGTGATTTCTTTCCACAACAGATTTTTTGTATTCCTTAAACTCGATGCCGTGGCCGCTGAAATATTTTTTCAGTGTGCCATAGTCCACAAAACTGTCAACATCAGAATAGTTTTCGCTTGTGAAGGATGGGGCTTGTTGTTCGGGTTGTGGCTTAGGCTGTTCCTTCTTTGTCTCTTTCTTCTTTTCAAACAATTTTGCCATCATATCTTTGTAAGTTGGCTCGATGTTTGAATTTCTTTTTGGTGCTGGCAAATTGTCGTCATACACATTAACCTCAATGTTTGGAGGTGCAATCTTCCTTTGAATTGGAATATCGCTTTCCTCAATTCGAGGATTTGTGATGAACACGGCGTCATCTTTTGTTTCTGGCAAGGCTTCTTCGTTTATTTCTTCCTCTTGAGAAGCAAAATCCTGAGTGGTGGTTTTTGGCTCTTCAGGTTGCTGCTCGGAGATGTTGTTGGTGCGGGTTGCAAGTAAAGAACGCTTCAACTCTTCGATGTGTCTTCTTTCGGTTTCTTGGTCTTCTTCGCTTTCATAAACAACGGACATTTCAATCTGATTTTCTGAAAAACTCTTCTTTTTGCGAATCTTTTTCAGTTCGTCCGAAAGTCTTTGATTTTGCTCTTCCTCTTCTTTGGAGAGGGTGACATTTTTCTCTTCGGCAGGCAACAGTTTTCCGTCATCTTTATGAACATCTTGCTCTAGGATGGTTTGATAATATTGCATCTTTTCTTGTGACTGCTCTTCTTCTTGTTCTGGCAGGCTGAACATGTCAATCTGATTTTCTATTGCGCCAGAAGGGTTTTCTTCTTTTGGCTGTTGGGGAGCAGGCTTTTTATCCTCTTTCTGAACAAGGTCAAAGAGGTTGTCTTGCTGCAAAATGACAGGGGAACTCTGCTGTTCCTCTGGCTGTGCTTCTTCTTGAAAATCCACATTTGCGAATTCTGTGGACAAATCCTCCAAACTCTTTCTGCCAAGGTCGGTTATTGTGTAGTAGTGGCGTTTTCCGCCAAGGTCACTTTCTCCCCAAAATGAAGAAGAAACCTGACCCTTTTTCTCCATACGCGTCAGGCAAGAATATAGGGTGGGTTTTTTCATGATGTAAGTTCCGCCGGTCTTTTTTGAGATGTATTCGATGATTTCCAGCCCATATTTAGAGCCATCTGCAAGGCTGTCAAGAACCAAGTATGAAACTTGTCCATTTGAATTAAATGCCATATTAATTCTCCTTAACAATTAAATTATATATTCTTTATTTAATATTTGTCAAATATTTTGACAGGTATTATGCAAAAAATTTCTATTGCATAATATAACAAAATGTGTCGTATTATGCTTACATAATACACAATATATGGATTTTTTAAACATGTTCAAAAAGTTTTGCTTTTTTAAAGTTTTGTGATATAATCAATGCATGAAGATTGAAATTGTAAGAGAGAGAAGAAAAACCATTGTGCTTAAAGTTTTGAGTTCGCAGAACGCTGTTTTAAAAGCGCCATTAAAGATTTCCGAAAAGAAGATATCAGAATTTTTGAAAAGTAAGGAAAGGTGGTTGAAGCGGGTGGCTTTGCAGGTTGAGAAACAAGAAAACTTTGCAAAGTCCTTTGATTTCAACAACTTTGTTTACATAAATGGAAAGCCAGAGGTTGGGGTTGGTGAACTTTTAATAAACAACAAAGTTGGCGACAGTCGCATGCGTGCAATTCGAAAATACTACATGACTTTGTTTCCAAACTTGGCTGAAAGGGCAAAAGAACTTTCCGCAAAAACAGGACTTGTGTTTAAAGAGGTGAAACAAACGGATTCTGTGCGTGTTTGGGGAAGTTTTAACGTCAATGCCCAAATGAAGTTGAATTG
>CANRLJ010000071.1 GCA_947631485.1 uncultured Clostridia bacterium
ATATTGGTTGAAAAAAAATATTCTCACATAAGGCCAACAACAGACAAAGTGCGTCAGGCAATGTTCACAAAATTGCAGTTTTTTTTGCCAGACAAAGTGGTGCTTGACCTGTGCTGTGGCACTGGAGCATTGGGCATAGAAGCCCTAAGCCGTGGTGCAAGCGATGTGCTGTTTGTGGACAAGGATGCCAGAAGTGTGGCTCTGACAAAAAACAACCTGAGCGCCCTCCAAATAAGTGCCAAGGTGGTGAAGTGTGATGCGGCAACCTTTCTTGCAGTTTGCAAACAGCAGTTTGACCTCATCCTCTTTGACCCTCCCTACAAAAGCAATTTGTATGACAAAGTTTTGCACGCTGTGCACGAAAAGCAGTTGCTGAAAGACGGCGGAATTTTGGTCTGCGAACACGCTGTTGTGGATAAGTTTGACTATCACGATTTTCAAATTATGGATGAAAAAACCTATGGCGACACGGTTGTCACCTACCTAACTGAGCAGAAGAAAGAATAAATTTGGCAAAAATTTGTTAAAAATTTTTAAATTTATTTTGTATTTTCAAAATATCTGTGCTATTATTGTATAGAATATAGATAAAGTTCACAAATCTTTTGATTTGTTTAATATTTGTTTCAAAAGGAAAATAATATGATAATCACTTTGGTAACCGATCAATTCTACTCCAACACTCATGGAACCAGCGTCTCGGCGCAAAGAATATACAATGGACTTGTAAAACTCGGACATGTTGTCAGAGTTTTGGCAATTGATGAAGAAAACAACACAGCCTTTGCCCTCAAAGAAAAATATTATGGAAAACTGATAACAAAAATCATAAACTCTCAGGGCTTTCAACTTGCAAAGCCAGACAAAGAGACGATAAAAAAATCCATTGAAGGTGCAGACATCGTGCATGTGTATTTGCCATTTCAACTTGGCTATAAAACAATAAAAATCTGCCGCGAAATGAACGTTCCTTGCACCGCCGCCTTTCATATTCTGCCAGAGAACATCTCTTCGACATTATATCTAAACAAGTTCCAACCCCTAAACTACTCTCTTTGGAAGAAATTCTACAATCAGACATATCGATATGTAAAACACATACATTGCCCATCTTTGATGGTGGCAAAACAACTGCAAGACCGTCACTTTAATGCCAACTTGCATGTCATTTCAAACGGTTTTGACGACATTTTCAAGATGAAAAGAGAAGAAAAGCCTGCCATCTTCAAAGATAAGATTGTGCTGATTGCTGTTGGCAGATTTTCAAGAGAAAAGAGGTTTGACCTGATAATAAAAGCCGTCAAGAAGAGCAAATACAAAAACAAAATCCAACTTATTTTGGGTGGCAGAGGCCCAATAAAAAAGCAAATCATGAAGATGGCAAAAAAATTGCCAAACTATCCTGTTTTTCTTGGCCCATACAACCGCGTTCAGCAGATTTCAATGCTAAACTTTGCCGACCTGTATATTCACCCTGCCGATGTTGAAGTTGAGGGCATGACTTGCATCGAGGCCATTGCATGTGGATGTGTTCCAATCGTTTCAGACAGCAAAAAATCGGCATGCTCGCAGTTTGCATTGTCAAAACAACACAGCATTTTCAAGCGTGGAGACAGCAAAGACCTTGCAGAGAAAATCGATTGGTGGATAGAGCACCCTGAAGAACTGAAAGTGCACCGAAGCCAAGTTGCAGACCACGCAAAAAAGTTTGCAGTTGACCAAAGTATGGAATACTACACAGACATGTTCCAGCAAGCAATCAAGGATTGGGACAACACCTATGATGGCTGTGGCAAAAACAAAATCCAAACAAAAATCATCAACTATTATGAAAAATAAAAGACAGCAAACGCTGTCTTTTTTGTTTTATCTGTCCATCGTGTGAGGCTTTGGATGCTTTGGCTGCTCTTTGGCATTGGCTTGCTCTTGCTTTTTCACAAAATCAACATAGCCCTTGTATGCTCCAAATCTGCCCTGCTTCTGAGTGTCTTTTGTTGTGTTGTTTTTTTCTTCCATCTCAATTCTCCTATAAAAATAGGATACAACATTTGAAAATTTTTGTCAAGTGGGCTTCTGTCAACTTGAAAAATTTTCAAACACAACCTTTCCGCCAAGCCAAGCGTCAAAAAAGCCTTCCAAATTTGTCCGCGAGGACTTACAAAAACTTTCGACCAGTTTTTCGGGTGAAGAGTTTTTGAATTTATATGCCTTATAATAATCCTTCAAACAAGCAGCAAACTTTCGCTCGCTCATGGTCTGTCGCAGAAAATCAAACATAAGCATGCCCCTGGTGTAAGTTATGTTTACATATTCTGGTTCGGTGTCAAACTGATTTAGGTTTCTTGTCATCGTCTCGTCAAGTTTTCCGGTTATATCAATATAAATCTTTCGAAAATGCAAATAGCCCTCCAAGGAATTTTGCATGATTATCTGATAATCCAACCCATATTGCTTGTTCTTTTCGAAAAACAGTGCTGAAGAAAACTCCGTCAGCCCTTCATCAACCCACGCCGCATCAAATTGGTTGTTTCCAACCACCCCATACCACCACTGATGCGCAATCTCGTGCACAATCACATAATTTATCGTCTCTTCGTCAGGCAAATCATCGGCAATCATAACCAAATTTGGCTCTTCCATGCCTCCGAAACAAAAGTCGGTTTTCACAACATTAAGCACCTCATAAGGATACTCGCCAAACAGTTGGTTGAAGGTGCTTAGGGCATCCAAAGAGGTTTTCAGATGTGCCTGTGCATTTTCATCGTCATAATAAAAATAATTCACTGTGGCCTGCCCAACTTTGTCACTTAAAACAGAAAATTCCCTCGAAAGAACAAAGGCAAAGTCTCTGACATTTTTGGCCTTCACGACGCTGACAACCGCCTCTCCCTCCTGCGTTGAAACCACCTTGCCTGTTGACGCCAAAACAAAGCCAACAGGATAGGTTATGCGGACATCAAAATTTGAAATTTCGCTGTAAAAAGGATCTCCATATGGTGAAAAATCATTTGTCACAAAACCATTGTCATAAACACAAACCATCGGCAAAAAATTGCCAAAATTATAGGCGTGTTCCCCTGCCCCAAGCCTGTGTCGCACTTTTGCCAACTGCAAGGTGAAGTGCAAATCAATCAAAACGCTTTCGCCGGGAAAAAACTCCTCCGTTTGAACTGTCAAAATATTTTGATTTTCAGATATTTCAAAGTCCGCAACAGTGCCATTTACTTTCACACTGTCAAATGTTATGTTTCCATAACTTTCTCCCCATTTATAAGCCTTGTCAAGATAGGCTTTCGTCACACTTTTGCTGGTTTCTGTGAAGGAATTTGCATACAAAAACAAACAAACTTCCTTCAGAGAGTTTGCACTCGAATTAAAATATGTTATCTTTTCATCGCATGTCAAAGTTGCACTTTCCTCGTCAAAAACCGCCTCAACCGAATAGCAATTCAAAGGCACATTTTCCTCTTTGCCACAGCCAACAAGCACAAACGGCAAACTCAACAAAACAACAGCAAAAACGCACAATTTTTTCATATTTTAAAATATTCAAAAGGTCGCGCAAACATGAAAAATTTTTCAAGTGTCAAAAAAGGTTTGTAAAATCACCGATTTTGTGCTACAATTCAAAAATAGGAGTTTGATATGGCATTTTGCAAATATTCCATCGATATGTTGGCAAACAACACCACCTCGGTTGACAACATTTTTATAAACAACTATCTTCCTTATGCAGACGACACCGCCGTAAAGATATATCTCTATGGGCTTTACAAATGCCAAAATGCAAGTTCGCCGGACAACACCCTTGAAAACTTTGCAAACGAGTTAAACCTCACACCCCAACACATCGAACAAGCCTTCTACTATTGGCAAGAGCAAGGGCTTGTGCAGATAATAAATGTCATCCCATTTGAAGTCAGATATTTGCCAATCAGCGATGTGCTGACAAGCACAAAGAAATACAACATAAAGAAGTTTGAAAGTTTCAACGCACAGGCACAAGAAATTTTAAGCGGCAGGATGATAACTCCAAATGAATATCGCGAATACTATGACCTCATAGAGCGCTTTCACATCGAGAAAGAGGCTTTGCTGCTGATAATAAACTATTGCGTGAGAATCAAAGGAAACAATGTTGGTTATGCTTACATAACCACCAT
>CANRLJ010000072.1 GCA_947631485.1 uncultured Clostridia bacterium
TCCAGAAAAACATCGAAGTGGGAGACAGTTTCATCATTGTTAAATTTGCAAGAAAGGCATAATACACAAAATATGGTGTATTATGCATCACATAATACACCAAATACACAAAAAAAGAGGTGTTGTATGAGAGTTGCAGACGATTGGAAGGATTTTAAGGTTTTAAGGACAGGAGATGGCGAAAAACTTGAAATGTGGGCAGGCATCAAACTTCTTCGTCCAGACCCACAAGTGATTTGGCACAAAAAATCCGACATGAAAAAAGACGCTGACGCTTTTTATGAAAGAAAGGAAGGTGGAGGCCTTTGGCACTTTAAAAAAGAGTTGCCACAGCAGTGGGAGATTTGTTGGAAGGATTTGAAATTTATTGTCAAACCAATGGGGTTTAAGCACACGGGGATTTTTCCTGAGCAGGCTGTGAATTGGAACATGATGACAAAACTCATAAAGTCGGCAAAGCGTGAAATAAGCGTTTTAAACCTCTTTGCTTACACCGGCGGTGCATCTCTTGCTTGTTCCAGGGCTGGGGCAAGTGTGACACACATTGATGCAAGCAAAGGCATGGTTGAAAGGGCAAAAGAAAACGCAAAACTCAATGGAATTTCAAATATTCGATTTATTGTTGACGATTGCCAGAAGTTTATTGAAAGAGAGATACGACGCGGAAACACCTATGACGCAATCATCATGGATCCTCCAAGTTATGGGCGTGGCCCAAGTGGAGAGATGTGGAAACTTGAGGACAATCTTGCTGACTTTGTTTCGCTTTGCAAAAAAGTTTTGAGTGACAATCCGCTTTTTGTTTTAATCAATTCTTACACAACGGGTTTGCAGCCAACAGTCTTGGCGAACATACTTAAATCGGTGTTTGGCGCCGAAAATGTGGAGGCTGATGAAATTGGTTTGCCTACTGATGAAGGGTTGATATTGCCTTGTGGGGCAAGTGGGGTGAAAGTATGGAAAAATTAACTGTTCTTTATGAAGACAATCAAATTGTTGTGGTGATTAAACCGCAAAATGTTCCTACTCAGAGTGATGAAAGTGGCGACAAAGACCTGCTCAGCATGGTTAAGGAATATGTCAAAGAGAAATACAAAAAGCCGGGTGAGGCGTTTGTTGGGATTGTTCATCGTTTGGACAGACCAACCGGTGGCGTTATGGTTTTTGCCAGAAATTCCAAGTCGGCAAAACGTCTGTCTGAACAATTTAACACTCACGAAGTGGAAAAGGTGTATTTTGCTGTGGTCAACGGTGTTGTGAAAGTGAAGTCTCAGCACCTTGTCAACTATTTGAAAAAGGACGAAAGAGAAAACATTGTCAAGATTGTGCCTATGAGCGAAAAGGGTTCTAAAAAGGCCGAACTTGTTTATAATTATCTTGAGGACAACGGTAAACATTCCTTGTTGCAGGTGCAAATTCTGACAGGAAGAAGTCACCAAATAAGGCTGCAACTTGCAAACATCGGTTTTCCTCTTGTGGGGGATGTTAAATATGGAAAAGACAAAGGCAAGACGCAAAACTTGGGGCTTTGGGCAGGAAAACTTTGTTTTGTTCATCCAACGACAAAGGAAAGGATGGTGTTTATGGCTTGCCCAGATGCTGAAAGACAGCCATGGAAGAGTTTTAATATAGAAAAATATCTGAACAGATAGGAGAGAAGTGATGAAGGAAAGAAGCGAAATAGAAGAAAAATACAAATGGGACTTGACAAAGTTTTGCAAAGACGACCAAGACTTTTATGACAAACTTGCTCATTTGGAAAAGAGAATCCCTGAGATAAAGAAGTTTGAGGGGAAATTGTCTGACGACAAAACCCTTCTGCAATTTTTGAAACTGACAGCAAAGATTGACGAAGAAAGTTACTTTTTGGGATATGCCCACTACAGACGCAGCGAGGACATGTCCTCTCGCAGTGCAAACGACATGGTTGAAAAGCGCAGTTTGGTGCTTTCGAAATTGGAAGTTGCAATGTCCAGCGTTGATGTTGAAATAAGCAAATTTTCTTTGGCAAAACTTAAAAGGTTGCAAAAAGACCCAAAATTCAAGGGCTTTGAGAGATATTTTGAGGCGGAGATAAGGCACAAAAAGCACACATTGTCCAAAAGAGAAGAACTTTTGCTTTCAAAGATTGATGAGTTTTTGGGTGGCTATTCTGCAAACTTTGACAAACTGAACGATGTTGATATGAAGTTTGACAAGATTTTGGACAGCAAAGGAAAGGCTTACGAACTTAACAACTCAAACTTCACACTATATGCTTCAAGCAAAGACAGAACTCTCAGAGAAAACGCCTTCAAAGAACTTAACGGAAAGCGTGGAGAATTTATAAACCTCATCGCATCAAACTATATTCACAATGTGAAAATCGACTGCGTTTTGGCAAAGATAAAACACTATAAATCTGCGCTTTCTTGGTCGATTTACGCCGAAGAGGCAAGCGAAGATGTTTATAAGATGCTGATAAAGAAAGTCAGAGAAAATGTTGGCATTTTGCAAAGATTTTTTGAGATTAAGAGAAAGATGCTTGGGCTGGATAGGTTTGCCATTTATGACACATTTGCGCCGGTGTCCTCTGAGGGCGACAAGAAATACACCTATGAAGAGGCGATTGAGATAATCAAAAAGGCGGTTGCTCCACTTGGAAAAGATTATGTTGCTTTGATTGAAAGGGCAAAAAATGAACGCTGGATTGATGTCTTTCCAAACAAAAACAAGGAAAGTGGAGCATATGAAAGCGGCTCAAAGGGGGCAACACCTGTTGTTTGCACAAACTTTGAGGGAGACTTGGAGGGCGTGTTCACACTTGGACACGAACTTGGCCATGCGATGCACAGTTATTACACTTTTGAAAATCAACCTATTCAAACAGCCAATTATGTTATTTTTGTGGCAGAGGTTGCAAGCATTGTAAATGAGCAGTTGATTTTGAATTATCTGTTGAAAAACGCAAAGAGCGACAAAGAAAAGATACACTATTATGACAAATTCCTCACAGACATGCGTTCGACGATTTTCAGACAGACGATGTTTGCAGAATTTGAAGAATTTGCGCATGAAGAATATGAAAAGGAAAACCCACTTTCTCCAGAACTTTTGTGTGACAAATATGAACAACTCAACAATTTCTATCATGGCAAAAAGGTGAAGGAAATTCCTCAAATGCGATATGAGTGGGCAAGGATTCCTCACTTTTATAACAGTTTTTATGTGTATAAATATGCAATCGGCATGATTTGTGCAACCAAGATTGCATACAAATTGTGTGAGGACAAAACCTTTGCTGACAAATATCTGAAATTTTTGTCCTCCGGCTCAACAAAAGACCCAATTTCACTGCTGAAAATTGCTGATTGCGACTTGACCAAAGAAGAGACTTTTGATTTTGCATTTGACGTTTGCAAAAAGTTTGTCTCCGATTGGGAAAGTATTATTAAATAAATAATTATTCTGCATTATGAATATTTATACATTAAAAAAGACAGGTGTTTGCCTGCCTTTTTTGTATCTCGCTTTGGAACTTCTTTCATCTTTCTTTTGTGTTTTTTGCTATGAGATACCCTATTGCAAAATATATTATATTTGAGCCACCAACTCCGCCACAACATCTAGGGGGTTGATATGCATTGCATGGAGGTGGTGGGAAACAAGGTGGTTGACACAAACAACCACTAAACGGACGCAAATCTTGATAACAACCAGTGCAATATTTTGTAGTTAAGTTCATTTGTTTGCCTCCATTATCAAGTTATGTGAGAAATAAAAATATGTGCAAATGATTTTTAAAGTTTGACACAGGTGTGGTCGTGCATTTATAATCATCTTATGAGATTGGATGTTTTGTTGTTTGAAAAAGGGCTTTATCCTTCAAGAGAAAAGGCAAGGCAGGCTGTGGAAAGCGGCAGGGTGCTTGTTGATGGCAAAGTGATTACAAAGCCATCATATTCTTGTGATGACAGGCAAGATTTTCAAACCAAACCATTTGAGTTTGTTTCGCGCGGCGGATTTAAACTTCAAAAAGCATTGGAGGAGTTTTCCATAGGGCTGAAAGATAGAATTGTTTTGGACATTGGTGCTTCAACAGGTGGCTTCACAGATGT
>CANRLJ010000073.1 GCA_947631485.1 uncultured Clostridia bacterium
CCTTTGCCGGTTTCGGTTGCAAAGCGCCCCTCCTTTTTCCACTCCAAATCATAGTTGTTTGTCATTTGCATCACCTTGTCGCCCTCTCGGAAGATTGTTCTGACAAACTCTATCTGTCTCTTTTCTGGGCTTGGCGGATTTATGCTCTCTTGCAAAACCTTGTTCAGGTTTTCAATCCCGCACACCCCTGCCTGATGAGGTGTGCGTTTGTGATAATCAAACTCTTTTCTTCTTGTCGGAATATCTTTGTCAGTGAGCAATACTCAACCATATTGCTGTTTAATATGTCCGCCAAGACATTTCCTGGCCCAACACTTGGCAACTGGTCTTTGTCACCCACCAACAGCAGTTTGCAGTCGCGTGGCATCGCCTTTAGGAGCGAGCACATAAGTGCGACATCAACCATCGACACCTCATCCACAATCACAACATTTGTGTCAAGTGGGTTGTTTTCGTTGTGAACAAAAAAACTTTGGTCGGACTGAATTGTGTTCACCTCCAACAACCTGTGAATTGTCTTCGCTTCGTGACCTGTGCTGTCGCTCATGCGTTTTGACGCCCTGCCTGTTGGTGCAACCAACGAAACTTTTTTCTGCTGAGCAAGCAAAATTTCCAAAATGCATTTGATGATGGTTGTCTTTCCTGTTCCGGGCCCGCCGGTGATGACATATATGCCGTTGTTTATTGCACCAACGATGGCATTTCTTTGTTCTTCATGAAATTTTATGTTGTTTCTCTGTTCAAAATTTGATATTTCATTTGAAACATCAATTTTTTCGTCTTTCTGGCTGCAAGCAAGCCATGCCAAACGCTGCGCAATGATGTTTTCATAATAATAATATTTTGAAAGCATGACAATCTCAACGCCATCAACCCAAGTTGTCACCACGGTTTTGTCCACACACATGGTTTCAAAGGCCTCGTCAAAGCCCTTTTGATATTCATCCAAAGAAAGTTCCAGCGCTTTTGATGCAAGGTCAAACAACATGCCCTTTGGCAAATATGTGTTTCCGTTCTTTTCGCACGCAGTCTGCAAATTGTAAATCAGCCCAGCCCTTATTCTGAAGATGCTGTCCCTTGAAATTCCGGCGTTTTGTGCAATCTTGTCCGCAGTGGCAAAGCCAATTCCATCAACATCTTCCACAAGTTTGTAGGGGTTGTTTTTGACGACGTCTGTTGTGTGTTCGTGATAGACATTATAAATCTTCATTGCCATGTTTGTTGTGATGTTGAAACTTTGCAAAAAAATTATGGTGTTTTGCACATCATGGTGTTCTCTGAAGGAAAATCCGATTTCAGTGGCTTTTTTTGGACTTATTCCGGAAATTTCCGCCAATTTTTGCGGAGTGTATTCCAAAACATCCAACGCATCCTTGCCAAAATGGTCAACAATCTTCTTGGCTGTGATTGGCCCAACGCCCCTAATAAGCCCGCTTCCAAGATATTTTTCCAGCCCAGCAATGGAGGTTGGCACAGAGATTTCATAGGTTTCAAAGGCATATTGAACGCCATATTTTGTCTTTTCAAACTTGCCCTCAAGTTTCACCTGAGAGCCAATCTGAATATCAATAAACTTGCCGACCACAGTGATGATGTTTTCATCATGCTCCAGCCTTGCAACAGTGTAACCATTTTCTTCATTTCGATAAACAATATCGTCAATTATTCCTATCAGTGCCATTTGTTTTATTTTAATAACTTTTTGCCAAAAATGCAAGTAAAACAGTTGCAAAATTTATTTGTATTTTATATAATGAAAAATATGAAAAATGTTGACAAGATATTGGAAATAGAAGCCCTGACCGAAAACCTTACAAAACATTTTGCAAACAACAATTTGCTGAAAATTAAGGTTATGTATTTTATCTCCCAATATGAAAATCTATCTGTCAGCATGATTATTGAAAAACTTGGATTAAAGAAATCAAATTTTGCACTTATGACCAAAGAACTTGAAACCGAAGGCCTCATCACTTCAAAACAAGGCGAAATAGACAAACGCTGTCGCCTTATGGCGCTGACTGAAAAAGGAAAAGCAGAGTTGTCCGCTTTTATGAAGGAACTAAACAAGACATTTTTTGATGCAAATTCTGAGGTTGAAAACGCTGCGACAATTCTGTGTAATTTTTTAAATAAAAAAATATAATACTTAATGGAGCAGTTTTATGGTTAGATTTTATAATTCTTTGACAAGGAAAAAGGAAGAAGTTCCTTGCCATGAAAATAACACAGTGAAGATGTATTCTTGTGGCCCAACTGTGTATTACTATCCGCATATAGGAAATTTTAGGGCTTATCTTTTTATGGATAATATTCGCCGCGTACTTAAATACAACGGCTTTCACCTTGACGGCGTGATGAACATCACCGATGTCGGACACCTCACCTCTGATGCTGATGAGGGCGAGGACAAAATGCTTGTGGCAAGTGAAAGAGAACACAAAACCCCTTGGGAAATAGCAAAATTCTACACAGATGTCTTTATGCATGATGCAAAAAGTTTGAACATCGACCTGCCAGAACACATTGTTCCCGCCACAAGTGTCATAAATGAAATGATTGAATTTGTGAAAGCATTGATGGAAAAAGGCTTTGCTTATGAAACAAGCAAAGGCATATATTTTGACATCGCAAAATTTCCTGAATATGGCAGACTTTCTGGCATGGACATAAATGAAAAACTTGCCGGCGCAAGAATTGCCGTTGACGATGAAAAACACAGCCCATATGATTTTGTTTTGTGGGTTAAAGCACCAAAAGAACACATCATGCAGTGGGACAGTCCTTGGGGAAAGGGTTATCCTGGCTGGCACATTGAGTGCTCTGTCATCGGCGACAAATATTTGGGCGAAACAATCGACATCCACACAGGCGGAGTTGACCACAAGCCTGTGCATCATGAAAACGAGATTGCACAAAGCAACTGCCGCTATGGACATCAAGTTGTCAAAATGTGGATGCATCTTGAATTTTTGCAAGTTGACGGCGGAAAGATGAGCAAAAGTTTAAACAACATCTACACATTAGGCGACCTGGAAAAGAAAGGCTTTTCAGCAGAAGATTTTAGATTTTTCTATTTTCTTGCACACTATTCAAAGCAGCAAAATTTCACATTTGATGCCTTAGAAATGGCAAAAAACACATTAAAATCCATAAAAAACCTTGCAAAAGAGCATAAAAATGGCACATCTCATGTTGACACAACAAAATATGAAGAAGAATTTTTGGAGAGCATCAATGACGATTTAAACATGCCAAAAGCCCTCGCCTGCACCCTGAAAATGCTGAGGGAAGAACGCAGCGTAGATGTTTACAGCACCCTCATGAAATTTAATCAGGTCTTCGGACTAAATTTTGATGAAACCGAAATCCCAAATGAAATAAAAGAATTGGCAGAACAGCGTTGGCAGGCAAAAAAAGCAAGAGACTTTGCCACAGCAGACAAAATACGAAACGACATTTTGGCACTTGGCTATGAAATCAAGGACGAAAAAGACACCTATTCAATATTACGAAAGTAGCCAACTTTTAAAAGGAAAAATAGGCACAGTGGAATTTAAAGACATTTTAAAAGACTTAAGAGTTGAAACGGGTTTGACGCAAGACCAACTTGCAAAAGACATAAATTTCAGTATGTCCATTGTAAACAAGTGGGAAAATGGCAAGAAAAATCCAAGTGTTCAAGCACTTAAAATCTTAGCAAAATATTTCAATGTTTCAACTGACTATTTGTTAGGGTTGGAAAATTAGTTTTTTGTCGTATTAAGCAAAACACATCGGAGTGAAGATTTTCACTCTGCTTTTATCTTCACTTTAATAAAACTCTTTTTGCCTTTTTTCAGCAAAGCGCCATCGCCGATGTCTTTTTCTGTTATTAAAAGGTCAAATCTTTCAACTTTTTCGTTTTTAAAGGTTATCGCACCGCCCTGAATAAGTCTGCGTGCCTCACTCTTTGATGGACAAAGTCCCGTTTTTACCATAAGATCAAGGATATTTATGCCGCCGTCAAGCTCACTTCCCGGTATTGCTGTGGAGGGCATAT